>JAZRBQ010000001.1:0-14851 GCA_045635145.1 Acutalibacteraceae bacterium
CCAAGGCTTCGCTAATTTTATTTTAAAATATAGCTTAAGTGATTGAATTATTTAAAATAATATGCTATGATAAAAAATAGACTTTAATATTCTATTTTCTAATACTTTGGGAGATGCGGTTTATTATGAAAATTGTAATTATCGGTCTTGGTACAATTGGTAAAACCATCCTTAAAAATCTTTCGGGTGAAGGTCACACCATAACCATCATCGACGAAGACAAGGCCAAGGTTGAGCATTTAATAGAAAAGTACGACGTTTTCGGTGTGGTTGGCAACGGCGCTTGTCTTGACATTCAAAAAGAAGCCAATATGGCCGATGCCGATTTGGCAATCGTGCTTACCGACAGTGACGAGCTTAACGTATTTGCCTGTCTTGTTGCGAAAAAAATCGGTGTAGCAAACACCATCGCCCGCGTTCGCAACCCCGACTATAGAAGACAAATTATAGCAATGAAGGACGACCTTGGTATTGCTATGATTGTTAACCCCGAGCGTGAAATGGCAAACGAAATTTACAACATAATAAACCTTCCGTCAGTTGCCCAAATTGAACATTTTGCAGGCGGCAGGGTAAATCTAGTTGAAGTTGTAGCCGAAAAAGGTTGCTCACTTATAGGCGAAACCCTTATTTCTTTAGGCAAAAAGCTTCAAACCAAGGTGCTTATTTGTGCCGTGCAGCGCGGCGACGAAGTAATTATCCCCGACGGTAATTTTGAAATTCAGGCAGGCGACCGAATTCACTTCACTTCAGACGCTAAGATGCTTGGTGACTTTTTATCCGAAGCCAACCTTATAAAATCACGCCTTAAAAATATTATGATTGTCGGTGGCGGCAGGATTAGCTATTATTTGGCATCCGCCTTGTCACAAAGAAAATATAAGGTAAAGCTTTTGGAAGACAACCCCGCCCAAGCTGAAGCGTTGGCCGAGCTTTTACCCCGTGTTACTGTTGTTTGCGGTAACGGCACCCAACACGATATTTTGATAGAAGAAGGCATTGAAGGTATGGACGCCTTTGTTGCCCTTACCGATATTGACGAAGAAAATATGATTGTTTCGATGTTCGCCAATAAGAAAAAGGTTAAAAAATCCATCACCCAAATCAAAAGTGATGACCTTTTCGGTATGTTGGACGAGCTTGGTATTAACAACAACGTATCCCCAAAACACATCGTTGCAGGTAGAATTATAAGCTATATCCGCGCGCTTGCCAACACGGTTGGCAGTAACGTGCTTACTATGTATCAGCTTGTAAACGACCAAGTAGAAGCGCTTGAATTTGCCGCAAAACGCCAAGAGCGTTATTACAACAAACCGCTTAAAGATTTAACCCTTAAAAAGAACTGCCTTATTGCATGCATTATCCGTAAAAACAAAATCATCATCCCCGACGGTAATAGCGAAATTCAATTAGGCGATAACGTTGTGGTTGTAACAACACACAAAAACTTTGACGATTTAAACGACGTCTTCGAATAAGGTGAAGTTATGAACTACAAAAAATTAGGTAAAATCTTGGGCAAGATTATGATTTTGGAAGCCCTTTTAATGCTGGCACCACTAGCCGTCAGTTTTATTTATAGCGAAGGCTTTAAAAGTAATCTTGCATTTATAATTCCCATCGTTTTATTAACCGCTTTCGGTTTTTTATTACAAAAACCACACACCAAACGCAACGCCCTATATCAAAAAGAAGGCTTTGCTCTTACAGCGCTCGTTTGGATTGTTATGACGTTATTCGGTGCAATCCCCTTTGTAATAAACGGCGATATTCCAAACTACGTTGATGCCTGTTTTGAAATTATGTCAGGCTTTACAACAACAGGTGCCAGCATCGTGACCGATATTACGGCGATGTCGCGCTCGACACTCTTTTGGCGTAGCTTTTCACACTGGATTGGCGGTATGGGTATTCTTGTATTCGTGCTAATTTTCATACCTGAAAGTGACGACGGCTCTGCTATGCACCTTTTACGTGCCGAAAGCCCGGGACCAAAGGTTGGTAAAATTGTTTCTAAAATGAAGGTTACAACCCGCATTTTATACCTTATATATTTGGGTCTTACTGTGCTTGAGGTTATTATCCTTATGTTTGATAAACCCATCGCAGGTTATGAAAACGACCAATTTTTCTTTAGCCTTTTAACCGCTTTCGGTTCAGCAGGTACGGGCGGTTTCAGCTTTATTCCCGCTAGTATGGAATTATTCAACCCCTTCTCACAATATGTGGTTTCCATTTTCTTGATTCTTTTTGGTATCAATTTTAGTCTTTACTATCTTTTGCTCATCGGCAAAATAAGGGACATATTCCGCAGCGAAGAATTCCGCAGTTATTTTATAATAGTTGCTCTTGGTATCGGTTTCATATTCTTAAGCCTTATGGCTAAATTTGAACCCTTCCCGCAAGACTATACCACCGAAGAAGCCTTCCGCCATTCGCTATTTCAGGTAGCATCGCTTTTAACCACGACGGGATTTTCCACAAGCGACTATAATATGTGGCCCACCTTTGCCAAAACCACCCTTGTTGTGCTTATGTGCATAGGCGCTATGGCAGGTTCTACCGCAGGCGGTATTAAAGTTTCAAGAATTATTATCGCACTTAAAGGCACCTATATCAACGTGCGAAAGCTTATAAATCCCCGTTACGTGCCCAAAACAAAGTTTGAAGGAAAAACTATCGAACAAAAAACAATTAACGACGTTTTTGCATTTATCACCCTTTATTCTTTCATTTTATTTGGAGTTATGTTGTTGCTTTCCTTCGACAGCATTAACGGACAATACGTTGGTGTTGTATCGGACGCAGGATCATATCAAGTAAAACACGGATTTTTCAGTAATTTTTCGGCTGTACTTGCCTGTATTTCTAACATTGGTCCCGCTTTCGAAGCGGTTGGCCCCTATGTAAGCTATGCCGGATTTAACGCATTTTCGAAAATTCTTTTAACCCTTACAATGCTTATCGGACGACTTGAAATTTTGCCCGTGCTTATACTGTTCAGCAAAAGAACTTGGGGGAAAACCTAATAAAACACGGGGATGGGCGAAATTTGCCTATCCCCGCTTTAATTAAAACAAAATTTGTGGAAAAACTAATATAAAAGGAGAATTAAAATGAGTGTACAAAAAATAACTAGTGAAAATTTTAACTCTATAAAAAATCAAAACAAACCTATTTTGCTTGACTTTTATGCCGATTGGTGCGGTCCTTGCCGTATGGTTGGCCCCATTATTGAAGAAATCGCCAACGAACGCGACGACATTATAGTAGGCAAAATCAACGTTGACCAAAACCCCGACCTTGCCGCCGCTTTTGGTGTTTCAACCATACCAACACTTGTTGTTATGAAAAACGGCGAAATTGTAAACCGCAGTGCAGGTGCGCGCCCAAAGCCACAAATATTAGCATTATTAGAAGTTTAAATTAAAAGGAATTTATTATGAATCACGTTTACGATATGATAATCATCGGTGGCGGACCTGCGGGATATACCGCTGCGCTTTATGCTACACGCGCAGGGCTTGACACATTGATTTTTGAACGAATGTCAATAGGTGGCCAAATGGCGCTTACCGATATTATCGATAATTACCCCGGTTTCCCCGAAGGTGTAGATGGTTTTACTCTTGGTATGAATATACAAGCTTGTGCCGAACGTTTTGGTGCCAAAACCGAATACGCTCAAGTAACAAGGGTTGATTTGAAGGATAAAATTAAGCATATCACCACCGATTCAGGCGATTTTTATGCCAAAACCTTGGTAATTGCCACAGGCGCCAACCCAAAAGAACTTGGTATAAATGGCGAAAGTGAACTTATCGGTCGTGGGCTTCACTATTGTGCCCACTGCGACGGAAGATTTTATAAGGATAAAACCGTAGTCGTTGTAGGCGGTGGCAATTCCGCCGCATCCGATGCGCTCTACCTATCCAACCTTGCCAAGAAGGTATATCTTGTACACCGCAGGGACACATTGCGCGCCACAAAGCTATACCACAAACCGCTAATGAAAGCTCAAAATGTTGAATTTATTTGGAACAACACCGTAACTGATTATATTACCGATTCTAAAATAACAGGGGTAAAGCTTAAAAATACCCTCACAGGCGAAGAATCCACCCTCCAGACCGATGGCGTTTTTGTAAGCATCGGGCGCAAACCCGCAAGCGAACTTTTTAAAGACAGCATCCCGCTTGATGATTCGGGCTATATTATTGCCGACGAAACCACAAAAACCAAAATTGACGGCGTTTATGCCGTTGGTGACGTTCGCACAAAGGCATTGCGACAGGTTGTAACTGCAGTAGGCGACGGCGCTGTAGCGGTTCACTTTGCAGAAGAATATCTTGCCTCCCTATAATAGGGAAGCAAGATATTACTTTATCTTCTTTTCAAACTCTTTTCTATACTAATTAAAATACATATTAAAGTCAGAAACTATTATTATAAAAAAAGATTGACTTTTAAGGTCACTAATTATATAATAATATGTGCTTGTTAAAAGTAAATAGATGTCGAGGCGTGGCTCAGTTTGGTAGAGCGCTGCGTTCGGGACGCAGAGGCCGCAGGTTCGAATCCTGTCGCCTCGACCAACTTAGAAAGTACTTAGTATGGCTAAGTGCTTTCTTTATAAACGAATTAAGGAGTGTCTTTTTAGACACTCCTTTTAAAATTAACATTTATTGTTTTTCTAGTCCAGGGCGCATCTTAGCCAATGCGTCTTCCATTTTTTTGTGGACAATTTCGCCGATTTCGTTTGTGTTCATATTTTCGAAATCTTCGGGATAAAGGATATCGCAAATGCAAAAATCCACTTCGGTTTTTCTTCTAAACATATTCTTGGGTATTTGGCGTGTGCCCGAAAGAGCGCAAACCACAATCGGCACCTTAGCCTTTAAGGCTATCTTGAAAACGCCGTTTCTAAAAGGCAAAAGCTCACACTGGAAGCTTGTATAACCTTCGGGGAAAACCGCGATTGACGCCTTATCTTCTTTAATAAGATTAATCGCCTTGATAATAGTTTTAGCACCCTCACGGTTGTTTTCTCTATCAACAGGCAAGCCGTAAAGCTTATTCATAACCTTTGCAATAAGCGGCATAGTTGTGTAAATTTCCTTCTTGCCGATAAATCCAATATCATTATTAGGGAAGGTGTCCCAAATAATTGCAGGGTCAAAATCGTGCTGATGGTTACAAACAAACATCATTTTGCGGTCGCGCGGCACATCTTCAGGCAACATTCCGCTTAAATTTATCTTTGTTCTTGTAAGGGGTACTAAAAGCGAAACGGTAGCTTTAATTAACGCCCTATAATACTTTTGGCCTTTGTTGGGGTCGGAATCGAGCGGCAAAAGTAAAAAACTGATGATTACCCAAGCCATATGAATTACCACCAAAGCCACAAAGAAGCCGACTACAAGCAAAGGCACTAGCCACCACGAATAGCTTTGCAACAAAATATCGTAAAAATTATTTAATATAGGAATTAACGCAATACTTAAAATAACATATAAATACAACATTTTAAACCTCAATTTTGCTTTCTTACTATGCCGTATTCATCATAAAAATTAAAATACGGACAATTAAATGTTTGGCTGGTCAAAAAGCGGTGCATTTCGTCTTCGTCTAAATTAACTTCGCAAAAATAGCAATCGCTTTCATCGTCATAAACATAGTTCGCGCAGTTTTCACAATAGGTCTTGCTCATTTTCTCACCCTCTGGGTTGAAGAATTTTCACTAGTTGTTCCCTGTTCGGAACTCACAGGCGGTACTTCGGGTGTTGAGGGAAGGCTCGACGAAGGCGTGCTGGAATCGGTCGGAACACTAGAGCTTGGAATATCCGAGCTTACACTAGGCTCACTCATATCCGAAGAAGTGATATCACTCGTAGTTGGAAGTTCGCTTGAGCTTGTAATCTCACTTGGAAGTGACGAGGTATTCCCTGATTCTGATGAGCTTGTATCGTTCGAAGAAATTTGCGACTGAACGCTTGACGTTACCTGCGAGCTTGTATTTTCTTGTGGCTTATTATCGGTAACGTTGCCTGTAATACGGCCGTACCAGTCATCCTTTGCAATACCGTTAGCTTCTACATAAGCTTCGGGAGTAATATCTTCATAGAAAAATGCGTGTAATAAATCTTTAGCAAAATGCAAATCGTAATACACAACCGAGCCAACGCTTGGAATGTTAGGCGAACGCATTTGGTATTCGCTTAAAGGCATTCTTGTTTGCTCAAAGGTTGGGGAATGCAAAAGCACGTCAAAGGCAAGACCCATAATCTCGCTATAAGAAAGTGAGGTTTCGGTATAAGGGATAAGCGCCTTTACTAGCTTTACATACTTAGATTTTTCAAGGGTTAATGCCTTATTAAAAAGCTGTTCCATAACGTAACGTTGGCGGTCGGTACGGCCAAAGTCGTTATTAGTGCCCCAAATATTAACATATTTTCTAATTCGCGAATATGCCACCGCTTGAATACCGTTAAGCTTATGCTTGCCGGCGGTAGTTATATAATATGGTTCGGGGTCAACACCGATTGTTTTGCAATGGCGCTTTACAAGACCGTTAAAGCCGTCCTTATGTGTGGTAGAAACCTCTTGTGTGGTAAGTTCGGCTTCAATACCGCCTACGGCATCAATAATTTCCGCCATACCGAAGAAGTTTACCGTTGCATATTCCGAAATATCAAGCCCGAAATTTTGGTTAATGGTTTTAATCGCAAGTTCGGGGCTTGTGGCATAAGCGCTGTTAATTTTGCGATAGGACGTCTTTCCGTCCTTTTCAATCGCAACCAAAGAATCGCGCATAATCGAAACGATTTTAACCTTTTTGGTTTCGGTATTAATGCTAAGCACCATAATACTGTCGGAATTACCTTTAAAAGAGTCGGCGCTTCTTGTGTCAATACCAAATAACGCAACGTTGACAATCTTTTTATCGATAACGTTTTCAAAGCCTAATTGGTCGGGCTTTACAGTAATTTCGTTATAGTTATAATCAAACATCGAAAGAAAAACTATAAGCAAAACCAAAACAATAGCAATAAACGCGGTAAGTGTACTTACCGTAATCTTTTGCCATTTTTTAAGCTTTCGCCAACCATTTGCGATTCCTTCGCCGATTCTTGCAAAAAAGCCTAAAATTCCGCGTTTTTTCTTTTTATAAACGTGTTTTTTATAATGTTCGTCGGCTGAATAAATATCAAACACTTCCGACTCGGTATTATCCATTCGCTTATCTTCCATAATCCACCTTTAATCACATAAAAGTTGTTTATAAATGTCGCTTTTCTTAAGTCCTGTAATTTTTGCCGCTTCCTTTGAAGCAAACGAGGTTGACTGCCCATCATCCACTAATTTTTGGGCAATTTTAACCGCATCATCTAGGGTGTATTCCTGAATTTCAGGCTCGGCACCCTTTATAATAAGCACAAATTCGCCGCGCGGAGCATTTTCTGTATAATGCTCTAAAGCGCCCGAAAGTGTGGTGTGAAACACCGTTTCGTGCAGTTTTGTAAGCTCACGCACTACCGCAATATCGCGCTCGCCAAAGGTGTCTAGCATATCCTTTAAAGTAGCGAGCAATTTATGCGGTGCTTCGTAAAAAATCATTGTGCGCTGCTCGGTTTTAAGGCTTTCTAAATGAAGCTTTCTACCATTCTTTTGGGTGGTTAAAAAGCCTTCAAAACAAAACCTGCCCGAAGGCATACCCGCAATCGCAAGCGCGGTTGTGATTGCGCTCGGTCCCGGTACCGATTCAACCGCAACACCGTTTTGGTGACAAAGGCGAACTAAATCTTCGCCGGGGTCGGATATAGCAGGCATTCCCGCATCCGACATTAAAGCGCAGGTTTCCCCTGCTAGTAAACGTTCTAAAATCAAATTGCCTTTAGATGCCTTATTATGCTCGTAATAAGAGAGCATCTCTTTCTTTAAGCCAAAGTGATTAAGTAATTTTACGGTAACACGGGTATCTTCCACCGCTAAAAAATCAACCTTTTCCAAAGTTTCAATAGCGCGCGGAGTAAAGTCCCCCAAGTTACCAATAGGCGTACCTACAACATAAAGCTTGCCTGCCACTATAAATACACCTCCTTATAAAGCTGTCACTATCGGCAAGACTATAATTAACACAATAGAAAATGCTACTATTATCTTGCTTTCCGAAGTGACTTCTACAAAAATATGCGGATGTTGTTTTTTTACAATATTAAGTAACCTATATGGTGCCTTATAAAGAAAAACATCAAGTTTCTGTCCATTTTTTCGTTGTATGGTAACTACTATTTTTTTGTAAGAAAACCTTGTTAAAGGTAATTCATATGACATACCGATTATTTCGTCCCAATTAAAAAAACCTGATTTGCATTGTAAACCGTTTTCGGTTAAAGTACACACCACTTCACCAAACAACGCCATATTTAATACATTTAATATAAATAGTGGTATGGCAACTACAACAAAAAAGACAAAATATGCACCAACAGCATTTATTGTTTCAGAAAAAGAAAGTTCGTTTTTTATAATAAATAGTGAAATAAAATGAAATGAAAGCATAAAAAACATAATGCACACGACATATAACAGTGGCGTAAAATATTGACGACGTATTTGAACGCCTTTTATACTTTGAAAATTGGTGTTTCTTTGGTTTTTAATATTTCTCACCCCAAAACAAAACCCTCTTTTTTAAAAATTATAAATATGCTTCCTTATAAGCGCCGTAAATTTCTATCATTTCCTTGGAAAAATTGCCGTTTTCTTCAACGTAAAGGGTAGGTTCAATGCGAAGACCCGTGTTGCCACAGCGCCTACCTTCGACAAGTACCAACCACGGCTCTTCCCCTTTGCGCTGACAAACCAAGCGAAGTCTTTTAGGCTCTACCTTGCAGTCGGTCATAATGCTCATAAGTTCTGACAGCCTTTCGGGTCGGTGGCACATACAAAGCCTGCCACCCGTTTGCAAAAGTTTAGCCGAAACTTCGACAATATCCCGCAAGGTGCACTCAATTTCGTGCCTTGCCACCTTTGTTAAGGTATTTTCGTTTTGAAGCCCCGCATTATTTGCCTTATAGGGCGGGTTGCAGGTAACAAGGGTATGGCAACCAAACTCTACCTTACCTTTTAATTCCTTTAAATTACTGTTAATTACAGTAAATTTATTCAAAGAAAGTTCTTGCTTTGTCATTTGCGCTAAATCGGTTGCCTGCTTACTTATATCAACACCGACAGCCGACTGCAAATTACCGTCGCGAAGCATTAAAAGTGGTATTATTCCACACCCTGTACCTAAATCTACAGCCTTATCCTTCGGCTTTGCCTTGGTAAAGTTGGCTAAAAGCACCGCATCGGTACCGAAGGTGTGAAACTTATTAACCCAGACAAAGAAATCCTTGCCTAACGGCTCTTTTTTAATTAAATTCTGCTCCATTTTACGCCCTGTGGAGTATCTTCAAGCACGATACCCATTTCTTTTAACTTATCGCGAATCTCGTCAGCAGTTTTGAAATCTCTATTCTTTCTCGCTTCGGTACGCTTTTCGATAAGTTCTTCAATCTCACTATCAAGGGTTTCTTCCTTACGGTTATAAACAAGACCCAAAACGCCTGTTAATTGGTCGAACATATCAGCGCAAACCTCTAAAGTATCCTTTTTAGCGCCGTTTGCAATAACCGAGTTAATATCACGAACCAAAAGGAATATAGCTGCTAATGCGTCGGCTGTGTTAAGGTCGTCTTCCATAGCGGTAATAAACTCGTTTTTACGAGTTTCAATAAATTCGGGTACTTCGCCGCCATCTTCGGCGTTTTTAAGGGCAAAATCAATGTTATCGCGGCAGGTGTAAAGACGTTCTAACGAATTTTTAGCCTGTTCGATAATATCAACCGAGTAGTTAATGGGGCTTCTATACTGCGAAGAAATAAGGAAATAACGAATCGGCTCGTAGCCGTATTTTTCAGCAACGTCACGAACGGTAAAGAAGTTATTTAAAGATTTTGACATCTTGTGATTGTCAACGTTAATAAAGCCGTTGTGCATCCAATAATGCGCAAAATCACAGCCGTGTGCAGCTTCCGATTGTGCAATTTCGTTTTCGTGGTGGGGGAAGATAAGGTCCAAACCGCCGCAGTGAATATCGATAGTTTTGCCTAAATATCTGCCTGCCATTGCCGAACATTCAATATGCCAACCGGGTCTTCCGTTACCCCAAGGGGATTCCCAAAAAGGTTCGCCGGGTTTTGCACCTTTCCAAAGGCAGAAGTCCATTGGGTCTTCCTTAATATCGGCGCCGCCGTCAACACGCTTGCTGGCGCCTTCGGCTAAATCTTCAAGCGGTTGATGGGATAATTTACCGTATTCGTCGAACTTTTTAGCGCGGTAATAAACGTCACCCGCCGATTCATAAGCATAACCCTTTTCAATAAGGGTAGAAATAATACCTTGAATTTGTTCAATATTTTCGGTAGCGCGGGGATGAACGGTAGCTTCGCGCACGTTAAGACCTTTAGCATCGGTCCAGAATTCTCCGATAAATCTTTCGGCTACTTCGGGTACGGTAATACCTTCAGCGTTTGCCTTGTTAATAAGCTTATCGTCAATATCGGTAAAGTTTTGAACAAAGTTTACCTTAAAACCGCGCCATTCAAAATAACGGCGCAATACGTCGAACACGCAAAGGGGTCTTGCGTTGCCGATGTGAATATAGTTATAAACCGTAGGACCGCAGGCGTAGATTTTTACTTCACCTTCGTTAATCGGTTTAAAATCGTCCTTTTGTCTTGTAAGGGTGTTAAAAATTTTCATTATTTTCTCTCCTTAAGTAACGCTTCCAGCTCGGAAATGCGTTCTTCTAATAAATCCATCTTTTGTTTTACAGGGTCAGGAATGTGGATTTGGTCAAGGGCAACGCGCTTGCCGTCCTGCTTGACAACGCGAGCAGGCACACCCACAACGGTAGAGTTGGGCGGAACTTCGGTCAAAACAATTGCACCCGCCGCCACGCGTGAGTTATCCCCAATTTTAAAGGGACCTAAAACCTTGGCGCCCGCACTTATCATAACGTTGTTGCCAATGGTCGGGTGGCGTTTGCCTGTATCCTTACCTGTACCACCGAGCGTTACGCCCTGATAAATCAGTACGTCGTCGCCGATTTCGGTGGTTTCACCTATTACAACCCCTGTACCGTGGTCGATAACAAGTCGTCTGCCAATGGTAGCACCGGGGTGAATTTCTATACCTGTTTTTCTAGCCGCCCTTTGCGAAACAAGACGCGCTAAAAACATCAAATTATGTCTATAATAAAAGTTTGCACGGCGATGCATTCTTATCGCCTTAACGCCGGGGTAAAGGAAAAACACTTCTAAAAAGCTTTTTGCCGCAGGGTCGCGCTCACGCACGGCGTTAACGTCTTCAATCAATCTTTTAAACAAAATATCACCTACTGTTTATTTTGCGTTAGCAATATATTTTCTGCCGTTCCAAAGGTAAATTGCGCCCGAAACAGCACAAAGCACGGCCGACAGCCAGAATAATACAAGAATTATTTTAAGAAGTAAGGTAGCCGCATTAACGGGTATTGTTACAAATTCCATAACTGCAAATACGCCAAGCGCAAAAACAATACCTACCATTTGACTTGCGGTTTTACATTTGCCCCACATATTTGCCGCCACAACTTCTCCACCGCCCTTTACAGCAACCAAGCGGATTGAAGAAACCGCAAATTCACGGAAAAGCACGATAAAGGTAATTGCTACCATGTGCCAACTAAGGCGAGTCGTACCGTAAATAAACATAAAGCCCAAATACGCGCTGGTGGTTAACATTTTATCTGCTAAGGGGTCCATAAACTTACCAAAATCGGTTACCATATTATATTTTCTTGCCATATTGCCGTCAATCGCATCGGTAATAGATGCGAGCGCAAACAATACAAAAGCCACTGTATAATGGTAATTAAATGGTATCAGCATTACCGCCATAAAAATCGGGGTTGCAATCATTCGAGCAAGTGTTAATTTATTGGGGGTGTTCATTCGCAAAGTTCTCCTAACAAATCATATTCAATACAGTCGTTAATTTGTACTCTTACAAAATCGCCTATTACAAGCGGACGACTTGACATAAAGAAAATTTTGCCGTCAACTTCGGGGGCGTCGCCTGTGGTTCTGCCAAAATAACATTTAATATAATCGTCCCAACCTTCGATTAAAACCTCGGTTTCGGTGCCGATTTTTTCCTCATTCTTCGCTGCAGCAATAGTGGTTTGCATATCCATAATATTTTCCATACGCGAAACCTTTATTTGTTCGTCGATTTGGTCGGGCATTAAGGCCGCTATGGTGTCTTCTTCGGCCGAATAGGTAAAACAACCAAGACGGTCAAAACGAACCTGATTTACAAATTCTGCCAATTCACAGAACTGCTCGTCAGTTTCCCCAGGGAAACCTGTTATAAAGGTGGTTCTAAGGGTAATTTGGGGGATTTTTGCGCGGATTTTATCTATAAGCTTTACAAGGCTTTCCTTATCGCCCTTGCGATTCATTTTCTTTAAAATTTCACTATTTACGTGCTGAAGGGGTATATCCAAATATTTTACAAGTTTTTCTTCGCTTGCCATTACGTCCAATAATTCGTCGGTAATCTTATCGGGATAGGTATAAAGGGTTCTAATCCAATGAATACCGTCAACCTTGCATAATTCTTTTAAAAGTTCTGCCAACTTCGGTTCACCGTAAATATCAGTACCGTAAGCGGTGGTATCCTGCGCTAATACGATAAGTTCACGCACACCTTGGTTTGCTAATTCGGTTGCTTCCTTAACACAGTCTTCAATACTACGGCTACGAAGTCTGCCGCGAATTTGGGGAATCGCACAATAAGTACAGCAATTATCGCATCCGTCGGCAACCTTTAAGTAAGCGGTAAAGGGATATCCGCCCAAAATACGCTTGCCGTTTAAATCGAGGTCACACTTGTCACCAAAAAAGTTTTTACAGTTGCCTTCAATAGCATTTTTAACAATTTCGGCAATTTTGCCATTAGAGCCAATGCCCACGCAAACGTCAACTTCAGGGATTTCTTCGGTAACGTCGTCCTTATATCTTTCAGCCAAGCAGCCTGTAACGATAAGGGCTTTACAGTTGCCCTCATCCTTATAACGTGCGGCTTCTAAAATATTTTCAATTGCTTCTGCCTTGGCATCTTCAATAAAACCGCAGGTGTTTATAATAATCGCATCGGCTTGTGCTTCTTCGGGCGATAATTCAAACCCTGCCTGTTTTAATGTGTAAAGCATCATTTCAGCATCTACCTGATTTTTAGGGCATCCAAGTGACACCATACTAACCTTATACATAAGTATCCTCTAATTCTTCTATATAACTTTTTAAAGCTTCGCGAATGGCACTAAAGGAAAATCCCTTACGCGCCAAAGCATCGAACACCTTTTTGGCACCGTTTTCACTTTGCAGTTTACTGCGGTACTTTTTTTCAATCAAATTTCGTATTTGGGTATCTTCGTCGGCTTCGGTTTCTTCCAAAACCTGCTTCGCTAAATCGTAAGGAACACCCTTTTGCAGCATTTTTTGTACTGCTTCACGTTTAGAAACGTTAGCATCCATTAACCTTTCGGCATAATTTTCGGCATAGCGTTTATCATCAAGAAGTCCTACCTCAATAAACCTTGCAATAACCTTGGCGCAGGCTTGTTTGCTAAAGCCCGCACGCACAAGCTTATCGTAAAGACCCTTTTCGGTGTGGGCGCTACGGTCTAAGTACCAAACCGCTCTCGACTTGGCGCGAAGATAATCCGACAAAAGCTTTAGTTCTTCCAAATACTTTTCATCTATTTCTAAGCCTTTTTGCAAGGATTTTTCAAAAACTACGTCATTATCAAGCAAAACTTCGCTACCGCTTGATAAAAAAACCCTTGTTAAATGAAGCTTATCTTTTTTAAAATCAATTATTTGCATTAATCGTCAACTGCGATATCAATATCAATAACCTTGCGGGGTGAAGCCACAGGTTCTGAAGGCATAATAACCTCATCATCGGTGGGAACTTCAACTTCCTTATTGGTGATAATTGCCATAATCTTATCTTCAATTTCGGTGGCAAGTTCTATATTATCTTCAAACAACTTTTTAACGTTATCGCGGCCTTGACCGAGTCGTGTTTCGCCGTAGTAGAACCACGCGCCCGACTTCTTTATTACGCCAGTTTCAACACCTGCATCTACAATTTCGCCTGTGTGAGAAATACCCTTGCCGTACATAATGTCAAATTCAGCCACCTTAAAGGGAGGCGCAACCTTATTTTTAACAATCTTAGCCTTAGTGTGAACACCTATAATATCGCTGCCATCCTTAATAACTTCGCCCTTGCGAACGTCAATACGAACAGAAGAATAGAATTTAAGCGCTCTACCGCCTGTGGTAACTTCGGGGTTGCCGTACATTACGCCAATTTTTTCACGCAATTGGTTGATGAAAATTGCAGCACAGTTAGTTTTAGAAAGCGCGCCTGTAAGCTTACGCAATGCCTGTGACATTAAACGAGCCAACTGACCTACGTGGTTGTCACCCATTTCGCCCTCGATTTCAGCCTTGGTAACAAGTGCTGCTACCGAGTCGATTACAATAATATCAATAGCGCCCGAACGAACAAGACTTTCGGCAATTTCGAGCGCCTGCTCACCCGAGTCGGGCTGTGCTACTAAAAGGCTGTCGATATCAACACCTAAATTAGCGGCGTATACGGGGTCGAGCGCGTGCTCAACGTCGATAAAAGCTGCCGTACCGCCTGCTTTTTGAGCTTCGGCAACACAGTGTAGCGCAAC
>JAZRBQ010000002.1:0-2596 GCA_045635145.1 Acutalibacteraceae bacterium
TAAACCATTTGCTGATTATACCGCGCCAAGAGGTTGTGTCACCATTGGATGCACCTGTACCGTTAGTTACAGAGCCACCCATGTAAAGTACATTGATTTCTTCACCATTGTTTAATTTAGCAAAGGTGTTTTGAAGACCAAGACCACGGTCAAAAATGTAATCGCTGTACTTAGAGGTTGCTGCAGAAACTGTACCAACAGACACAAGGGTGGTCAATAACAATGCCACAACAAGAACTACGCTCAGCATTTTGAGAATATTTTTGCGCATAATAATCTCTCCTTAAAATTTTATACAAATATCATAGCACATATAACCAATATTTGCAATGCTTTTTATCAAAAACATAGTACTATTTCACAAGTGTTCCGCCGTCGCTTTTAAGGAGTATTAAAATTTCTTCTTCGGCTAAACTAAGGGTATTTATATAAACCAAAACCTCATTTTCGCCGTCGCTACATGCAAATTCATAACAACGCTCTTCTCTTCCCTTATTGGTTGGTATAAGGGCAACCGAAGATTTTTCAATCTTCAATTCGTGGCTTACCTTTTCACGCGCCTCATCCAAAGTGTGCGCGGCTGTCGGAAAAGCCCGCGCTTTATGGTTAGAAATATAACCCGAAGCCTCGTAAAGCATTACTTCACCCGTATCCATTGCAATACCCACCTTTATTAAATCGGTATAGCATATTGTTTGACCGTCCAAAAAGGCGAAATTTATAACACAAACACCCTCGTCAACAAAATAATAGGTTTCTAAAAAGGATTCTAATCCCTTGATTTCTAAAAAACGTTTTGCCTTTTCAAGCGCCTGCTTGTATGACAAAATATACTCGCCGACAGTCCTATTTTTGCGCATAAAAACGGGGAATCCGCCCCGTTTAGTCACCGTAATATCCACGCTATCGTCCCCAAAATGAAACGCTTCTAACTTGCCCTTTTGTTCGCCTTTAATTTCAAGCGATATATCCTTAATATCGGCAAAATCACAAGCAATTTCAAGGGCGGTTTTTTCGGTTATAAGCTCGGCGTCCTTTAGCATTTCAGGTTCTTTTTGTAATATATGGTCGGAATAAGGCCCATCATACACAAGGGTTGGATAATCGCCAAACTCATTTTCAATAACCGACAGTGATTCTGACAGACTTTCATCTAATTTTTCATCTATCTCTTTTTCAATTTCACTTGTCCAATAATCAGGATTATCGAAATTCACTTGGGCGGTATTCACAATTTGCGAAACCTTTTGAGCCGTATCAGAAAGACTTGCTATATTATTTTTATAATCATCGGGAAGTTCTTTACCGCTTTGCAAACCTTCAGCCACCGAAAAAGCGTAGTTGCCCACCTGTGATAAAAAACGGTTGAGCGAATCATAATGCGCCCCCTGTGGCAACTGGGATAATGCGCTTTTAGATATTTCGGCTTCGGTTAAAAGTTCGGCTGAAAGGCTATTTAACCTGCCTGGAGAATTGGCATACCGCGCCTTTTTAAGAATAAGCGAAATATTATTAAGCGACGCCGAAAACTGCGAAAGATTACGCGAATAGTTATTTTCAATTTGTAGCATAAGCCGTGCGTTTTTTTGCTTTTCCACCACAATAAAACCTGCAAGTGCCACCGCTATTGCCGATATAAAAGAAACAAGCCTTACAATATTTCGTCTTTTCATAAAAACACCTCAAATGGTATTATTTACACATTAAAACAAAATATTTGTAAGACTTGAAAATTTAATCATGCTTTTTGCGAAGTTCTAAAATTATAAGGGCTAAAACCACCAAAACCGCCAAAGAAAACGCCACGGTGCCAACTATAACAAGGGGTTTAAAATCCTTTTCTTTGGGGAATTGCTCTTCTAAAACCGTGCCGATATAATCCCTTGATTGCTCGCTTGCAGTATAAAATGAAAGAATTATTTTTTTACTATTTTTAACCGTTACAAACTGGGTTAAAACATATTCCCCTCCGCTGTCTTCGGTTTTAAGCTCACTTTTCAAAAGCTTGTAGCCACGGGCTGTTACCACTTCGCCCTTGGAATTTTCAAAACCCGAAATTTCATTAGCAAGATTTATAATTTCATCATCCGCCAAAACATTAAAATCGACCACTTTTTTCGAAAAAGCATCGACCGTTTCGCTTCTTTTGATTTGCTTTGTATTGTCACGGTTTATGGCAAGATAGGTTATATTGTTCTCATTTAGATAATCAACAATTTCGCAATCATCCATATCAAAGGCTCGGCAGAATAATTCTATATCATCTTCGCCGTAAACCAAAAATTCACCTTCGGCCGAAACCGAAAAACAAAAGCACAAAACAAATATCGCCACAAGGCAAATTATCTTCTTTAACACTTAAATCACCTATTGTTTTGCTTTTTAGCAGCAGTAAGGGTATTTTGCATAAGCATTGCAATGGTCATAGGTCCAACACCGCCGGGTACGGGGGTTATAGCCGAACACTTGTCCTTAACGTCGGCAAAATTAACGTCGCCCACCAATTTGCCGTCAACACGGTTGATACCAACGTCAATAACGACGGCGCCTTCCTTAACCATATCGGCGGTTACAAAGTTTGCTCTGCCGACAGCGG
>JAZRBQ010000003.1:0-3006 GCA_045635145.1 Acutalibacteraceae bacterium
AGGTTCTAACTGTTGGATTCAAGGTTTCTTTACTCGTGATGAATCACAAGCAAGCTATGCTTGTAAGGAAAGTGGTAACCACAAATTCGGCGAATATGTGTCAAATAACGATGGTACCGAAACTGCAACTTGTACAATTTGCAAAACAACCGACACTCGTGACGTAACAGGTGAAGATGAAGGTGAAGGCGATGTAGTAACACCTGAATACCCTGAAAATTCATATTTCATTAGTTCAAAGGGTACCGCTATCGCAGCTGGCGAACGCCCTGAAGGTGCTGGTACAATCGAAAACCCTGTTAAGACCTTCGGCGACGTTACCCGTCTTATCGCTCAAGATGGCTTGACCGCTGACGATACTGCATACGTTTACGTAATGGCAGGCGATACTGTTGGTTGGGTAGCTGAATCTTTCACTAAAACTAAGGTTGATGACCTTGATTTACCAACCGAATATGCATGTAAGATTGTTATTGATTCTACCGACCCTGAAGATATTGGTACAATTTACGAATACGACTTCTTGGACTTTGTAGGTGACGTAACATTCAAAAATGTTAAATTCAACGTTGAATATATGTACGGTGCGGTAAGATTAAGTCATTATGATATTGTATTTGACAATGGCTCCGTAACTGAAATTCCTGAATTATATATCGGACCTAAGTCCTTGGCTAACCCCACCGTTACTGAAGATTACAACCTTGTAATTAGGGGTCAGTTCAAGACTGGTAAGCTCTACATTGGACCTTACTTCAACCAAGCTATTTACAATAGCGACATTAACATTCTTGTTGATAATAAGAATGCTTCTGTTCCGCTTCAATTAACAGGTTTTAGAGAAGATAACTACTTCATCTATAACGGTAATATCAACATTAACATTTTAAATGCAAAGTCTGTATCTTTTGCTAAACATAAGGGTCAAGCAAGATTTAACGGCGCTTTACAACTTATGGTTTCCAGCGACGTTAAGTTGCCTTACTCAATCACAGCTAACTTTAACGAACTTGAAATCGGCGGCGGTAAGTGGTATATCACAAACGCAGCTAGCGATAAGGAATTCGTTTCATTCAGCAGCGAAGCTGGTAAGTTTAACATTAAAAACGATGCTAAATCTTACGTTCGTCAGTTGGGCGGCAAGTTAATTACTAACAAGTCCGGCGCAGTTGATTTATCTAAGAAGGCTGGCGCTTACACCATTTCGGACAAACCGATTGATGAAGTGTTAGACAACTCACATAAGATGCTCTACTTCAAGACATCAGGTAGTGCAAGTCACATTGCTTCACATGCACAGGTAACTCCTGGTAAGACTTATAGATTCGAATATTCAATCTATACTTCTAAGATGGACGAAACCTCTCCTGCATTCCTTTGGGATGGCGACCGTAAAGAACTTGGCGAAGTTACCATCATTTCACAAAAGGAATACAAGAACTACTTTAAGGTTGTTGCCGAAGCAACTGTTCCCGAAAATTATGACAAAACAATGGCATTCTTCGGTGTAAACCTTCCTGGTAACGCAACTGGTGTTGTTTTCGACCGTAAGGTATATGAAGCAGACACTAAGGATGAAATCCTCTATAAGAACGCTAAGTTCCACGACGGCCTTGACCACGTTACACTCAACTTTGAATTCTGGGGCGCTATCTATACCGACGCTCGCGGCGGTGCAGGTCTTATTGAATGGACAAACGGTGTTGCTTCGTTAGAAATTATGGACTTCAGCACAAAGTTTATCGATTATCTTATCAACGAAGCTAACCCCGATGACGGCGAATGGTGGAATCCTGAAGATATTGTAGGTAATGACTATCAAACATATGCTGATGCTAAGGGTACCTTCCTTGACCATTACGACAAGGGTATCAAGGGCATTAAGTTTATGTTAGCATCTGAAGACAAAACTTATACTGCCACTACAAACGCTAAGGGTGAATTCAAATTCAGCCATATCTTAACAGGCTTCTATGATTTGTTTATCATTGATGGCGGTAAGAAGATTGAAACAGGCTTCTCTTCATTCATTGGTCCTGATGACCTTGTAATATTCAACGTTAAGTCAGATATTACATCATTGTTACCCAGCGAAGATGATTCTTCTCAAGAATCCGAAGAAGAAATCGAAGAAATTATCCCCACAGGTAACTTCTCCGGTACAGTTTACACTCCTATGCTTGATGTTGTTGATGGCTTAAAGCTCTTCTTAAGAGGCATCGGCGAAGTTGTAACCGACGCTAATGGTAGCTTTGCTTTTGCAAACATTCCTGTAGGTACATACGACCTTTACACCATTTTAGGCGATGGTACCGAATATGTACTTAAGGAAGTTAAGATTGAAGAAAACCGTGACCTTTCTTCTAAGATTAAGTATGCTCCCGCAGTTGAAAACGACACCAACCCCACCGATAACGGCTGGATTATTTGGGTAATCGTTGCATCTGCAGTTGCATTGGTTGTAGTTGCTGGCTTAGTTGTTGTTCTTGTTATCAAGAAAAAGTCCGCATAAACAATTAAACTAAATATTTTCTAAGGGAGAACTTCGGTTCTCCCTTTTTTATATTGTAGAGCAAGGTTTACTCCTGCCGTTAACGTATGGTTTCGGAATGGGCAAGTCCACTCCCTACGAAGAGTCAATAATAACACATCGTATGGACAAGCGTTCTTGGTTGTTAGTGATTTTGTGTGAAAGTTGCTAAAAGGCTCTCCCTGTGGGAGAGCTGTCGTGTTTCACGACCGAGAGGGCTAAATGTAAATTTTCAATATTTTTAAGCCCTCTCCGTCTTCGCTTGGGCTCAGCCACCTCTCCCAAAAGGAGAGGCTTTTTATTAAACTGTATAGATTAGTCGTACCACTACGAAAATCAATTAAAGCACATCACACGAAAATGCATACATTTGGTTAAAACGGGGGTAGGAATCGAGGGTGTTTGTGCTGATTTTTCGTGCAAAACCCTGTTTGTGCATTTTCACAAATTTTTTTATAAAATTATTGTTTTTTTTC
>JAZRBQ010000004.1:0-7058 GCA_045635145.1 Acutalibacteraceae bacterium
TTTAATCAAAATTACAAGTGCAGTTTTACTGCAAAATATTATGGAGGTGTAATAGATGGCAAGATATACCGGTGCAGTTTGCAGACTTTGCCGCCGTGAAGGTAAGAAATTATTCTTAAAGGGCGAACGCTGCTATTCTGATAAATGTTCTGTTGGTATCAGAGCTTATGCTCCCGGTCAACACGGACAAGGTAGAAAGAAGTCATCTGAATACGGCTTGCAGCTTCGCGCAAAGCAAACCGCAAGACGTTTCTATGGCGTTCAAGAAAATCAATTCCATCATTATTTTGAGATTGCTGAAAGAAAGCAAGGTATCACAGGTGATAACCTTTTAAAGATTCTTGAAAGCCGTCTTGATAACGTGGTTTACAGAGTAGGTTTTGCATCTTCTCGTGCAGAAGCAAGACAGCTCGTTGGTCACGGCCACTTTGAAGTTAACGGAAGTCGCGTTGATATCGCTTCTTACCTTCTCAAAGCTGGCGATGTTGTAACAGTTTGCGAAAAGAGCCGCGGCAGCGAAAAGATTAAGGCTGTTGTTGAAGCAAACAGCGCAAGACCTGTTCCCCAATGGATTGACGTAAACCGTGATGCTTTAAGTGCAAAGGTTATTGCTCTCCCTGAAAGAGATCAAATCGATGCACCTGTTGAAGAACAACTTATTGTCGAATTCTATTCAAAATAATAATTAGAATTCTCGCAGTGCTTGCCGTACTAAGTACTGCGACCCTACAAAACTACTGTACGGAGAAACGGAGCTTTTAAATGATAGAAATTGAAAAGCCCAGAATTGATACCACCGAAATCACTGCTGACGGTAAATACGGCAAGTTCGTTATGGAACCGTTAGAACGCGGTTATGCTACAACACTCGGTAACAGTATGAGAAGAGTTCTTCTTTCCATTCTTCCCGGCGTTGCAGTAACAGGCGTTAAGATTGACGGTGTTGTGCATGAATTTAGCACAATTCCCGGTGTTAAGGAAGACGTTACTGAAATCATTCTTAACATTAAGGGTCTTATCGCTAAGCTTCACGCTGATACCGCTAAGAAGATTTATATCGAAGCAGAAGGTCCCTGCGTTGTGACCGCTGGCGATATTAAAGCTGATTCAGAGGTTGAAATTCTCAATCCCGAAATGCATATTGCAACACTTGGCGAAGGTGCCAAGCTCAATATGGAAATGACTCTTGACAGAGGCAGAGGTTACGTTTCGGCCGAACTTAATAAAGCTCAACAAAACGTAATCGATATGATTCCTGTTGACTCTATTTATACACCCGTGCTTAAGGCAAACTTCACAGTAGATAACACCCGCGTTGGTAACGTTACCGATAAGGGTAAGCTTACATTAGAAGTTTGGACCGACGGTTCACTTCGCGCTGACGAAGCTGTTTCAATGTCTGCTAAGGTTCTCATCGAACACCTTGAATTGTTCCTTGATTTAGCCGAAGGCATTAGCGAAACCGAAAGCATTATGGCTGTAAAGAGCGACAACGAAAAAGAAAAGGTTCTTGATTTAACTATCGATGAACTTGATTTATCTGTACGTAGCTTTAACTGTCTTAAGCGTGCAGGTATTAATACGGTTGAAGACCTTATCAACAAGACCGAAGAGGAAATGATGAAGGTAAGAAACTTAGGCCGTAAATCCTTGGAAGAAGTTATTGCTAAATTAGATTCATTTGGCTTTACACTTAAGAAGGAAGACGAATAACACTTTAAGGAGTGAATTGAAATGCCAGGTACTCGTAAACTTGGAAGAACCAGTGACCATAGAATGGCTATGCTTCGCGCAATGGTAACCTTCTTGCTCGAAAACGGCAAGATCGAAACTACCGTAACTCGCGCTAAGGAAGTTAGGTCAATGGCTGAGAAATATATTACACTCGCTAAAGAAGATACACTTCACAATAGACGTCAGGCTTTGGCCTTCATTACTAAGGAAGAAGTAGTAGTTAAGTTATTTAACGAAATTGCTCCTAAGTATATGGACGTAAACGGCGGTTACTGCAGAATTATTAAGACTGCTCCCCGTCGCGGCGACGCTGCTGAAATGGCTATTATCGAGTTAAGATAATTTCTCACGTTTTAGTACTCACATTGTCAATGGCGGTATTAATTGAATACTGTCAAGGCGCCGATGATGTGTGTACTAAAAGAATAAAACTTAAAGCCCACCGAATTCGGTGGGCTTTTTTGTGATTTTAAATAATAAAACCCCAAAAAATTGTTTTACAAAACGAAAATTATGTGTATAATAAATTTGTCGAACACTAAAAAAGGAGTGTTTAATTATGGGAACAGCAGGCGTTTTGGCTTTGCTTGGTGGTTTAGCGCTTTTTCTTTACGGTATGCAAATGATGAGCAGCGGTCTTGAAGAAGCCGCGGGCGACCGTATGAAAAAAATATTAGAAAAGCTTACTTCAAACCGATTTTTAGGTGTTTTGGTTGGCGCAGTTATTACGGCAGTTATTCAGTCGTCATCGGCTACAACCGTTATGACGGTAGGCTTTGTAAATTCAGGAATGATGACGCTTTCCCAAGCGGTGTGGATTATAATGGGTGCCAATATAGGTACTACCATTACGGGTCAGTTAATCGCGCTTGATGTGGGTATGTTGGCGCCGCTTTTTGCTTTTATAGGTGTTGCTACAATCGTCTTTTTAAAGGCGCCCAAGCTTCATCCCTTTGGCAAAATATTGGCAGGCCTCGGCATTTTGTTTATCGGTATGAATATGATGAGCGCGTCTATGGCACCCTTGCGTGAATCGGAAGAATTTGTGAGATTAATGACCAATTTTTCAAACCCGGTGCTGGGTATTTTGGCAGGTGCGCTGTTTACTGCGGTTATTCAGTCTTCATCGGCTTCGGTTGGTATATTACAAGCCTTGGCTGTTGCGGGTGTAATAGACTTTAAGGCGGCGGTATTCGTGCTTTTCGGTCAAAACATCGGTACCTGTATTACCGCGGTGTTGGCGTCAATCGGTACGAACCGTGCGGCAAAGAAAACCACCGTTATTCACCTTTTGTTTAATATTACAGGTACGGTTATTTTCACAATCCTTTGTTTAACATTACCGTTTACTGATTGGGTGGCAAGTCTTGCGCCCGATAACGTTACACAGCAAATTGCAAATATGCACACGGTATTCAATATAGCAACAACCGTTATATTATTGCCTGTGGGTCAATATTTAGCGCGTATAGCCGATAAACTCTTGCCTGAAAAGGCAATAGACGGACAAGCCCTTACCGTCACCGCTTTGAGCGAGGAGTTCCGCCGCGGCGGTATGAATTTTGGTTTAACTGCTGTTCACACCAACCTTTTAAAACAGGGAATCGACCGTATGATAGCCCTTGCAAGTGAAAATATGCAGATGGCATATAGCGCGGTAATAAACAGGGATACAAAACTACTTGCCGAAATTGAAGAACGTGAAGAAACCCTTGATATTTTGAACAAGGATATTGCAAAATATATTTCTAAAATACTTGTTCACAATCATAACCGTACAAACGTTTCGGACATTGAACGTTACTTTATGATAGCGGGCAACCTTGAGCGTATCGGTGACCACGCTGTGAATATTGCCGAATATACCAAGCTTATGAAGGAAAAATCCATTAAGTTCTCAAGCCTTGCTTGTCAAGAAATTGAAAAAATGCAAAAAATTTCAGCTTTGGCGATTTCACAGGCAATTAATCTTGAAGAAGATAAGACGGCTTGGTTCAGTAAGGTTGAAAATCTGGAAGAACGAATCGACGATATGACCGATAGATACCGCGAAAGACATCTTGAGCGTATGCGTCAGGGCGAGTGCAGTGAAGAAGCGTGTATTTTGTATTCTGAATTGCTTAACGACTTTGAACGTATCGGTGACCATATTGAAAATATCGCCGAAGCGTATAGAAAAATTAAAAACGCAGATTAAAAATAAAACTCCGAGTTTTTCACTCGGAGTTTTTGTCATCTAATAAAATCAGTTATATCGCCGATGCATTCTTCAAAATTTACGGCATAGAATGAATGATTGGGTTCGGCCAAGGTAACGGCAATGCAATGCTTTGTGTAATTGCAAGCAAATTTGACAGCCTCTTTTAAGGTTTTACCTGCGTTAAGTCCGCCGTAAAGGCAGGAAGAAAAAATATCTCCTGTGCCGTGAAAGTCTTTAAGCTCGCGTTCGGTGTAATATTCATAAACCTCGTCACCGTCGAGCAAACAAAATACACCCACCTGTGTTTCTTGTTTTTTAACGCCCGTAATAACAACGTCGCGCGCGCCGTTTTGGTGCAGCTCTTTGCAAAGGGACAACAAATAATCATAATCATATTCGTCTTTGTACTCTTTACCAAGCATAAACGCGGCTTCGGTAACGTTTGGGGTAATAATATCGGCCTTGGCGCAAAGGGTTTTTGTCGCCTTGGCATAGCCCATATCAAAATTAGGGTAAAGGCGGCCGTTGTCACCCATTGCGGGGTCAATCATAACGATACCGTCTTGCTTTACAAAATTATCAATAATCTCTTTAACACTTTCAATCAAGTCGGTAGCGCCTAAATAACCCGTGCAAATTCCGTCGAATTTAATGTTTTCCTTTTTCCAGGCGTCAGTAATAGCGGGAATTTCGGGGCAAAGATTGGAAAACGACCAATTTTTGAATTGGGTGTGGGTTGAAAGCAAGGCGGTGGGCAAGGCGCAAGATTCAATACCAAAAGCCGAAATAATCGGAATGGCAACCGTAAGTGAGCATTTGCCAACACAAGAAAAGTCTTGAATTGTAAGTATTTTTTTCATTAAATCGCCCTCTTTAAAAATCTTTAAACATAATAGCACAAAATGGCATAAAAATCAATCGTAAAAGTTCTTGAAAAATGAGACAAAAACAGGTATATTATAGTTGAGTTTGATATATTTTAAGGGGAATTTTATGAAAATTAAAAAACGCGAGCTTTCTTATTCTGATGTTTTAAAGATTAGTCCCAAAAAACGCAAAAAACCGGTAAAACCGCTCTTTGTTTTGTCGCTTTTGATTAGGGTTTTATCTTTTTTTGAACTTTTGAAGGTTGGTTTTAAATATAAAAAAATCGGTATGGAAAAATTATCTAAAAAAGAGCCGTGCCTGATTTTAATGAATCATTCCTGCTTTACCGACCTTAAAATTGCTTCGGCTTTGCTTTTTCCAAGAAGATTTAATATTGTAATGACTTCGGACGGATTCGTCGGCAAAAATTTGCTTATGCGACTTATTGGTTGTATACCAACCCAAAAATTCATTACCGACAGTTTGCTTGTAAAGGATATTTTAACCTGTGTTAAAAAGAATAAAACTTCACTTTTGCTCTATCCCGAAGCGAGCTATAGCTTTGACGGAACGGCAACGCCCCTGCCCGAAAGTCTTGGCAAATTGGTTAAAAAACTTGGCGTTCCCGTTGTTATGATTAAAACCTTTGGCGCCTTTGCTTATGACCCGCTTTATAATAATTTGCAAAAGCGCAAGGTGAAAATATCGGCCACGATGGAATATCTCTTATCGACCGAAGATACAAAGCAAAAATCCGCCGAAGAAATTAACCAAATATTAAAAGAGCAGTTTACCTTTGATAATTTTGCATGGCAACAACAAAACGGGCTAAAAATAACCGAAAAATTTAGGGCAGATAGCCTTAACCGTGTGCTTTATAAATGCCCAAACTGTCTTGCCGAAGGCGAAACGCTTGGTAAAGGGACTACACTTACTTGTAAAAAATGCGGTAAGGTATATACCTTAACCGAAGAAGGTTTTATGCAAGCGCAAGACGGCAAAACCGAGTTTTCGCACATTCCCGATTGGTATAATTGGCAACGCGAATGTGTGCGCGCCGAGGTTTTAACAGGCGAATACAAGCTTGAAGAAGCGGTTGATATTTACATGATGATTGATACTAAATGTATCTACAAGGTGGGTGACGGCACACTCACACACACTAAGGAAGGCTTTAGTCTTGTTGGGTGCGACGGCGAGCTTTCTTTTAACCACCCCGCCGAATTGTCATATAGCTTGTATTCCGATTTTTATTGGTACGAAATTGGCGACGTAATATCAATAGGCAACAGCAAGGTACTTTATTATTGCGTGCCAAAATCTCAAAAGGATATCGTTGCAAAGGCAAGAATTGCCGCCGAAGAAATATATAAACTGCTTAAAAAATAGCATATAAAAAGGACTTGGGGTAGTTCGGGTACCCCAAGTCCTTAAATTATGTTTAATAATTATTGCTTAAAAAATCTCTTAATTCCTGCTTCTTTTCGTCTGAAAGATTGCGGAAAATGGTGACAAGATTTTTTTCTTCATTGTTGATTTCAAACTCGCCAGAGTGGTAATTAACCGTAACTTGCGGTGTGTCGTTTAAAAAGTTTGCATTTTTGCGGGGGTCGTCTGCCACCAAAACGGTTGGCTCAACAGCGGTAAACTCCAACTGTTTTTTGCCATAAATCAGCACGTCGGGGTCAACACCGAGCACCGCCGCAATAGCCAAAGCATCCTCAACGGTTATGTTGCCCTCGCGCTCCATTCTCGAATAGGCGTTCATCTTCATACCAATAGCCGCGCCCAACTCTTTTTGCGACATTTTCTTTTCAATACGGCATTTTTTAATGCGTTCGTTTATTTGTAAATCCATAATCCACCTCACGTAAATTGCACTTGACTGAGCAGTTAAAGATTGATATAATAACCTTGTTAGTTTGCTGGAGTGGCTCAGTTGGTAGAGCAGCTGATTCGTAATCAGCAGGTCGTGGGTTCAAGTCCCATCTTCAGCTCCATAATCCCTGACGAAAAGTCGGGGATTTTTTCGTATAATCATTTTATCAAATTTGACAAATTTTGTCAAGATTTGTCATCGCGGCGGTGGATAGAGCGTGCGTTTCGGTCAAGATTCCATCTGTGAGCCTAAAAATGCGGCGGCAACGCTGGCTAATTTCAGGTCGCTTTCGGTTGCAAGGTCGCAAACCTCACTCGAAAGCATAACAACAGCGCCGCTAACATCACCCGCAATTAAAATGAAGTCGGATCGTAGCCA
>JAZRBQ010000005.1:0-7092 GCA_045635145.1 Acutalibacteraceae bacterium
GATCCGACTTATGAAGCACCTCAAAAACCAAAGGTTGCGATTGTGCTTGATAACGCTATTGCTTATGATTTTCAAAGCAATGCGGTAGATATTATTTGTGAAACCGCCGTTTCTTTGCTAAGCTATTTTTTAAGCTATAATAATGAGGTTGATATAATTTCACTACGTGGCAAACGTCACAATGAAAGCAGGGTTTATGAATTAAGGGAATACAGCGACCTTTATAAAATGCAATATAATTTATCTTATTTTGAATTTTATAAAAATGATGAACCCCTTATTTTTGATTTGTTTGAAGACGTTTTACTTTCGGCGGCGGATAGGATATATCTTATATCTACAAATCCGTCGGATAATTTATTAAGCGACTTTGCTGACCTTAACAAAACAGGGAAAATTGCAAGATGTTTTGTGCCTGAAATGAAAAAGGAAGCTGATTTTTCTGGTCTTTCTATCGGTATAGCTACGGCTGACAAAATTTCGCAAACGGTGGGTGATGCGATATGATAGATAGATTAAAAAGCTTAATTAAAAAGCCCACACGACTTAAAGAAACATGGGTTGAGATACTTTTTAAAACCTTAAGCTGTTGGCTTATTTCGGTTGGCGTTTGTATCATTCTTGATGCGCAGTTAAGCCTTCAAATAGGCGTGGTTACTATCCTTTGGCAAACCGCTTTTGTTGCGGCGGCAGCATTTTTCTTAACGCGCCGTTGGTGGATAGGTGTAATATATTTCGGTATATTGGTGCCTGTTTTTTTCTTGGCTGTATCAATAAGCGGCGATATATTTGGCTTTTTTGAAAGCTTAGCAGGTTTTATAAAATGGTGGGCATCGGATATGCCCTATAGCTCTAAATGGTACTCTGAACAAGGCTTCTATTTGGTACATACCGTTATAAACTTTGCGGTAACTCTTTTGTTCTTTGTACTCTCACGTGTAACCAAACGCGCATGGGCGGTGGTTATACTTGCATTTTTGTTTATAATTGAAAATTACATCAAGGGATTTAGTAATTATAATCCTTTGGCAATACCTTTTTTGCTTGTTGGCATTTTTCCGCTAATTGCGGGCGAAAAATTTCAACGCATAAAATTACCTAAGGCACCCAATCATTTTGGTGTTTGGGGTAAAAAATGGTTGTTTGTAGCGGTGTCAACATTCTTATCCGCAGCAGTTTTACTTGGTGGTTTTAGCGCATCTATGGCTATGGATTCGGGCCGCAGAACACGCTTCGCTTCGGATGTTGTGGCGGATATCCAAACTGCCACAAACACCTTTACAAATGAACAACAGATGCACCACATCACCTTGTTTGATTTGGGGCTTGTGACAAATAGCAATTATGTTGGCGGCAATTTATATGCAATCGAGCCTAAGGTGATTGCCAAAACAAACCTTAAAGAGCCAACACTTGTAAAGTTAACCTCATTCGATACCTTTGATGGATTGAATTGGACTACTGATTTCAAAAAGGGATACCGTATAAACGGTTATTGGCGGGACGAACAAAATTTGTATTTATCGTCGCCCCTTATTGAAAATAAAAAATTTGCCGATGTGGTTGATGAAATTGCCCCTAAAACCCGTGTAGATATTACGCTGAAGCGTGGTAGTAACTTTTTGTTTACCGTGGGGCATACGGCTGATTTTATCGAAAACACATCGACCGCCAATCCCGTGCTTTTTGACGAGCTTGGCAGAATTGTGTGTTATTATGGCGAAAGCAAGGGGTATTCTTATTCTTTAGATTCGCGGGTATATTACACGGGAGATAAGGTCGTAAAGGCACAAATTAAAACCCTGCTTGAAGAATTTGACGGTGTTGCGGATGAATTCTTGGATAAGAAAAATCCGCAATACATCCATTATACAAAGCCGATTTTTGAAGATTCTAAAAAACTTTCTAAGGTTATAAATAAAATCGGCTTAAAAAAAGGCAACAGTTACGATAAGGCTTATAAAATATGCAATTATTTTTCAACCAAAAACGGATTCACTTATACCGACGTCCCGCCGCCGTTCTATAAGAATGATAATATAGTATTAAAGCTTTTGGATGAAAAGGAAGGTCATTGCCTTTATTACAGTACAGCGATGATAGCAATCGCCCGTGAGGTTGGAATACCTGCAAGATTAGCCGCAGGTTACCGAACCATTGAATCATCGAATGGTAAAACACAGGTAATCGATAAATCTTCGCCTTACGCTTGGGTAGAATGCTATATTGAGCATTTGGGTTGGATACCATTTGACCCCGCACCAAAGGACGAGAAAAAACCTTTGAGCGATAATGGTAATTCTAATGAAAATAAGCCGGGTGTAAGCGTCAACGAAGAAGCGGAAGAAAATAAGGCCGAATCTAAAGCTCCGCCCATCCAAGATGATAAGTGGAATTACAAGGATTTCATTTGGATTAGCACGCTTGCTTTAGTGTTGATTTTATTGGCTGTTAATGCCTTGATTTCACAAAAAATGTATGATTTAAATTTGGTGCGAAAGCGCTTTAAATCGACCAAACGGCAGGCCGAATTCTATTATCAGGATATATTGCGGCAATTTGCTTGTCTTGGATTTAGGTTTAAAACAGGGGAAACTATAAGCGAATTGGCAAAAAGAACCTGCGAAGGAATACGACTTGTTAAAAAAGATAGCGTTTATAACGCTCTTAAATCGGTCGAAGCTTTACATTACGCTAATGAGATACCTTCAAATGAAGATATAGAATCGGTTTTTGCCGCCAGAAGTCTTTTGGAAAAGGTATTAAAACGCAAGAAGAACGGTTTTATATATTTTGTTAGAAGAAGACTTTTGCTGCCTGTGATAAGCCTTAAGGTTAAAAAGTATAGATAAAAACAACCGCCCAACTCTTAAAGAGAAGGGCGGTTCTTTGTGTTTTATACGAAATACAATACGGCTGAAAAAACTATTCCTAAAATAAAAACTACAATTTCTATGTATGAAAAAACTTTAATCTTTTTTGAAGTTGTGAATTTAATGGATAATACCGAACTTACTAAACCTAGAACCGAAACGGGTAAAAAACCGATAATATAGAAAAAACCGAATAATAAATAGTCAATGCCGCTTAAATTATCGCTACTTATTAAATTGATATAATCGTTAATGAAATAGCCTGCTAGTATAGCTAATAATCCAAGAAACAGTATGGATAAAAGGAAAAATATACGCGTTAAGAGTCGGCTGTGTTTCTTCATTTGAAATTCTCCTTATTTTAGTGAAGAGTTAATAGTAAAAAAATCGACAAACCCTTGACGAGATTTGTCGATTTTTGGCGCAGAGAGAGGGATTCGAACCCTCGGTACAGTATTAGTGTACACACGATTTCCAATCGTGCGCCTTAGACCAGCTCAGCCATCTCTGCGTAGCGTACTATGGTATTATAATACATAGTTTATAAAAATGCAAGTAAAATTTTAAAGAAATCATAAATTAGATATATAAAATAAAAAATAAGACAGTCAAAAGACTGTCTTATTTCTGGTGACCCGTACGAGATTCGAACTCGTGTTACCGCCGTGAAAGGGCGGTGTCTTAGGCCTCTTGACCAACGGGCCGTATTGGTGGCTGTAATTGGATTTGAACCAATGACACTGCGGGTATGAACCGCATGCTCTAGCCAACTGAGCTATACAGCCATAATTTCAGCGACTTGTATATTATATCGAATAAAGTCGCTTTTGTCAATACTTAATTTCAAAAAAATTAAATTATTTTTTATTTTTTTGTGTAAAGCAGTTTACACCCCATACTCCTAGTATTATTAATGCGCAAAGTAATAAGGCGGGGATGGTCATTTTTTCTTTTAAAATAATAATGCCAGCTATTACGGTGACTACGGGAATTATGTTTGAAAATGACGAAGCTTCAATAGCTGTTATATTAGATGTGGCGAAGTTGTAAAGCAAAAAAGCAAGCACCGACGAAGCAATGGCTAAATAAATTATAGAAATTATAAACTTGCCACTTGAAAGGCTTTGAATGACAGCGGGCAAATAATCTTGCCTTAGAGCTAACAGGGCGATAATATTAAAACCTACAGCGCCCACCAAAAACATAACGTAGGTACGTTCAAACGGGGAACAGGTGGCGGCTTGGCGACGGCTTAGAATGTTGAAAACAGCCGCGCAAACAACAGCGCCCACAAGCAGTAAAATACCTAAAGTGTAGTTCTTTTCGCCGTTGTTGGAAATTATGCTTATAAGTGAAACGCCTATAATGGAAACGAGGGTGAAAATCCATTGTAAAACGGTGGGCTTTTCTTTTAAAACAAATGCCGACATTACCATAACCGCAACGGGTACTAGTGCTATAATAACACCCGAAAGGGCAGAAGAAACAAGCGAAAGACCGTAAAGCTCAAAAACAAAGTATAAAAGCGGTTGTGCGATGCCAAGCGCCCATAATGCGGGGTTTTTAAACACCTTAAAATCCAGCTTAAAAACACCTAATATTAGCAAAACGTTAATGAATAAAAAGGCAACGCTGAACCTTACCGCCAAAATCACCAACGGGTGTGAAACCGCGAGAGCGGTTTTTGAAAAAATAAAGCTGAAGCCAAATATAATATTTGCGATTAAAGCGCAAAAAATACCTATTAAATGTTTGTTTTTAGTCATAAATTTCCACCAATTTTAAAAGCTTTGAACCAATTTTAGCATAATTTAGACGGCTGAATATGTAATTTTAGGAAATTGTAATTTTTTTGTAACTTTTTTGCACTTTTCACTTGAAAAATAGACAAAAAAAGTGTAGAATATACTTAGCTTATTATGTATATATAATATATTCAGTTAAAAGGATGTGTTTTTTATGGCAAACAGATTGTTTCAAGGTGTCATTCATCAGATGAAGGATGCTATTGACCGCCCATTCGGTGTGGTTGATGAAAACTTTACCGTAATAGCTTCTAGCGACCTTGGTAGGATAGGAGAAACTGTTTTAGAAGAGTTGCCCGCTGCCGATGCGTTTACAAGCGGTGGCCTTACTTATAAAATGATTTCTTCAAATCAAGGCGCAAAATATATGGTATATGTTGAGGGTGACGATGTACTTGCAACCCGTTATGCCAATGTTTTAGCTGTTGCTTTTTCTAATATTAAGTTCTATTATGACGAAAAGTATGACCGTAGCAACTTTATCAAAAATATCATTCTTGACAACATTTTGCCCGGTGATATTTATATAAAGGCTCGTGAACTTTACTTTAACAGTGACGTTTCAAGAACTGTTATTATCATTCGTGCAATTGATTCTGCTGATGTTTCGATTTATGATATTATTCAAAATCTTTTCCCCGACAAGTCAAAGGATTTCATCATCAGCATAAACGAAACTGATATTGCCCTTGTTAAAGAAACTGCACAGGGTATTGACCCCAAAACTATTGAAAAAATGGCTTCTACCATTGCTGATACAATCACAGGTGAATTTTATGCACAGGTAGTTATCGGTATTGGTACTACCGTAAATAATTTAAAGGATTTGGCTCGTTCATTCAAGGAAGCTCAGGCTGCATTGGAGGTTGGTAAGGTATTTGATACCGAAAAGACTATCGTTTCTTACGATAATTTAGGTATTGCAAGACTTATTTATCAATTACCTACAACTATGTGTGAATCCTTCTTGAAGGAAGTTTTCAAGCGTGGCTCGATTGAAAATCTCGACCAGGAAACCTTATTTACTATTCAACGATTCTTTGAAAACAACCTTAACGTTTCTGAAACATCGCGTAAGTTGTTTGTACACCGCAACACCTTGGTTTACAGACTTGAAAAGATTAAGAAAATCACCGGTCTTGACCTTCGTGAATTTGACCATGCAATCATCTTCAAGATTGCCCTTATGGTTAACAAGTATTTAAGAAGCAACCCCATTAAGTATTAATAAAGGAATTTTTGAATGGAACAAATGGAACAAGGCTTTAAGATGACCGCCGCAAAGCCGATTATTGAGTTTCGCGGTGTTTCTAAAACCTATCAAACAGGTACACACGCTTTAGAAGATGTTAATATAAGAATTAACAGCGGCGAGTTTGTTTTCGTTGTAGGTTCTTCGGGCGCGGGTAAAAGTACCTTTATGAAACTTATTATGCGTGAAGAAAAGGCAAGCACCGGTAAGATTCTTGTTAACGGTTTTAATCTTACCAAAATGCACAGAAAAAGCGTACCCTTGCTTCGTAGAACAATGGGTATAGTTTTTCAAGACTTCCGCTTAATACCTAATATGAATGTATTTGACAACGTGGCTTTCGCTATGCACGTTGTAGGCGCTGACAGCCGTAACATTCGCCGTGAGGTTACAAAGGCTTTATCCCTTGTGGGTCTTGGCCACAAAGCGCGTTCAATGCCTAACCAATTATCAGGTGGTGAGCAACAACGTGTAGGTCTTGCGCGTGCGCTCGTAAATTCGCCCGATTTAATTATTGCGGACGAGCCTACAGGTAACGTTGACCCCAATATGTCTTATGAAATTGTTTCCCTGCTTACCGAAATTAATAAACGCGGAACAACAATTTTGATGGTAACACACGACCACAATTTAGTACGTGATTTCCAACATCGCGTTATTATGCTTGATGGCGGTAAGATTGTTGCTGATAATGCGGGAGGTGCCTTATAATGAAGCTTAGCAGTGTAAGATACCTCATAAAAGAAGGCATTAAGAACACTTGGACAAACCGACTTATGACCGTAGCTTCGGTTGGTGTTTTGGTTGCTTGTATGGTTATTATTGGCCTTGCAGTTTTAATTGCCGAAAACGTTAACGTTGCTATCGGTAATTTGGAAGAACAAAACGTTGTTATGGCCTATATGAAGGACTATAGCTGGGCGCTTTACGATGAAGACGCCGCAAAGGATACCCAAAGTGAAACCACAAGCAGCACCGCAAGTGATACAGCAAGCGGTACCGAAGCTACCACACCCGAAGAAACCGAAAAGGCCGATGAAAACGGCATTAAGGATTCTGACTATATAATCCACAGCGAAAAAGAGGCAAAAGCGCTTTGCAAGGAAATTGAAAAGCTGGACAACGTTGAAAAGGTGGAATTTGTCTCTGCTGAAGATGGTCT
>JAZRBQ010000006.1:0-7150 GCA_045635145.1 Acutalibacteraceae bacterium
AAAATTAAGGGGGATATATGCTGTCAGGTTTTGGATATTGAAGACCTATATTTTGGCGACCCGTATAACGAAGACCTTCAAAGTCAGCCGTATATTATAATTTCATCTACCCTTGATATAAATGCAGCCTTAAGGGAAGCTAGACTTTACGGTGCCGATATTAAGACTTTAAGTGCTATTGAAGAGGCGCAGTCAGACGGCAAGATAACAGTACTTACTAAGCTCTTTAAGGAATATACTGCCGACGGCAGCTATACAATTAAATGTATAAGGGTTTGTGAAAGAGCGATAATTAGACCTGTTTTTGATACGCGACTTCGCCTTTATCCGCTTTCTATTTTTAAGTGGGAACATAAAAATAATTGCCCCTACGGCGAAAGTGAAATTACCTATTTAATTCCAAACCAAATTGCCATAAACCGAATGATTACGGCAAACGTTTGGTCGGCTATGACAACAGGTATGCCGATTATGCTTGTAAACGGCGATACGGTTAATGATAAAATTACTAACGAACCAGGGCAAATTATAAAAATTTACGGTAGTAACGAAGACGTTGCAGGTGCGGTTAAATATCTTACACCACCCAGCTTTTCTGAGGATTATGATAAGAGCATTAATTCGCTTATTGAAAACACACTTACCCAAAGTGGCGCTAATGAGGTGGCACTTGGGGATTCAAGGGCCGACAATGCTACCGCACTTATGACGATGCGAGAAGCGGCATTAAAGCCGTTGCAAATTGTTAAAAACCGTTTTTATACCTTTGTTGAAGAAACGGCTAGAATCTGGGCTGAGTTTTGGATTATGCAATATGGCAACCGAAAAATCAAAATTCGTGATGATTCGGGCATTTGGTATTTACCTTTTCAAAGTGATAAGTATAAGAATTTACTTATAAATACTAAGGTTGAAATCACAAACGATGCGGTTTATACCGAAAAGGAACGCATTTCAACACTTTTAACCCTTTTTGACAAGGGGATTATAAACAAAGCCGAGCTTTTAAGCCGCCTACCTGACGGTGTTATTACCGATAGAAAATCGCTTTTAGCAAAAGAAACGGAGGTAGAAAATAATGACGGGGAATGACCTTTACAGCCGCACGTTAGCTCTTTTGGGTTATCTTAATACGAGCTATTTGAATGCCGATATGGATAATCTTTTAAAGCGCATGCCTGACGTTATTGAACAGGTTTGTTTAGACCTTAAAATGCCGAAGATATACAATTTGTCGGATGAAATTGTAGCTACTGATGAGCAATGTGATGCATTGTGCTACGGTACGGCTATGATAGTGGCCTTGATGGAAGGCGACGGTGAAAAGAATGAGCTTTTTGCCAAAATTTATAATGCTAAAAGGGCGACCGCACTTTCAAAAATTGATAAGATAGTGGATAAGCTGCCCACGGCAAGTTATGGAGTTGGTTAAATGAAATATAGCTCTTTAAAACGGCAGGGACAGGAATCTTTTAATGTAAAGTCACTTGACGGCGGTGTTAATACTGCGCCTTTGGGCGAAAGCATAGCCGATAATGAGATTTCGGATTGTCTTAATATGTGGTATAATGAGTCGGCGCTTGAAACTCGACCGGGTTTTAAGGCGGATAGAGATAAAGTCTTTGAACCGCAATTGTATGGTTATTCGGGCGATTTTGAATATAAAATTACCGACAGTATTATTTATTTAAAAGGTGCTGCTTTTAGGGTTGCGACGGCCGATATTTTAACCGACGATTATGCCCATTACACCTACGTTTATTTAATAGACAGCGAAAATAATATCACGCCTATTGGTAATATGGCATTTTTAAGGCTTTCAAGCGACATCTTTTTTAAGCCGAAGAATATAACCTTCTTTAGCGGTAAATCCCAAGGTGGAGGTATATTTGCCCTTGTAACCCTACAAAACGAGTATGATTATACCCAAAAGAATTATCTTATTTATGAGATTAATGCCGATTATACCGAATGGGAAAGGGTTTATGATTATTATGTTCCCACTATTTTTATAAACGGCAGGGGAAACCAATACAATTTGGCAAGGACGGAGAGCGGCATAAGCTTACCTGACGTTAAAATGCTTGAATCACAAAACATTTTAAACGGTAGGTTTAACGTTTATTTTACATCCGACGGATATTCAAGTTCATTCAAATTGCCTTTTGCCAATTTGAGCAGTGAAAAGATCGTTTGCAGGATTTATTATACCTTTGTCGATTTTACCGAATGGGAGATACCCGCTGATGCTAATACCGATACCAAGGCGTTCTTTGGTAAGGATGTTAGGGCGGTAATAGACCGCGAAAAAGGTGTATTGTATTTTGTGGGTGACGATGGGGAATTACCAATACCGGTTATGAGCCTTTATAATGAAAACAATATTAAAATCACTGCTACTAAAGAAATTCCCGACGGTTTTTCTAAAATAGTTCATTCCACCTGTTTTACTAAATGTAATACTAAGCTTATACTTTCGGGTGGTGCGGATGGAAATAGACTATATATTTCTGATAGTGAAAATCCGCTTTATTTTCCGCAAAGCGCATCACTTAGTATTGGCGATAGCAATAGCAACATTACAGCACTTTCAAGTTGCAAGGATAAAATCATAGCCTTTAAGGGTAATGAAACTTATCTTGTGAGTGTAAACGAAGGAAAAGAAATCAATGAAATTACACTTTTGATTGATAATGATAAGATATTTAAAAGTGTAGATGAACTGACGCTTAAATTACTTTCTAAAACGGTTGGTTGTGCTAATAAAAACACACTTGCTGTTTGCGGTGGATATGTGTTATGGCTTGGTGCGGATAAAACTCTCTATTGTTATGATATTTCATCAAATAAAGGTTTAATTAAGCTTAGTGAATATCCTAAGACTAGGTTTATTGATGATGGCGTATTTGCAACAGGTAGCGATAGGTATTATATGCTGTTTTGTGACGGTAAAATTGCGGTATTTGACCTTATGGATATTAAAAATGCTTCGCTTTATTTATGGCAGGTGCCCGAAGGCTTAAAAATTGAGAGCGGTTTTTACTGGGATGGCGAATTCAGGTTTTTATCCACCACAAATGATAAAGGCACGGTTTTTATTTCAACCCTTACGGGAGAATATGATACTGTATTGTATTATGATGAAGATGATACGTTGTCAGAAAAATTGCTTCCCATACAAAGCCGTATTGTTACCAAAAGCTATACTCTTGGCAGCTGGGGTAAGCGTAAGAATATTGACAATATTCAGTTGTTGATGGCGGCAGGTGGTAATGTTATAATTAAAATAAACGGTAGGGAAGCCGCAACCGTTAATTTTGATTATTCAAACGATATTTACGGTAAGCACAATTATCAAACGGTTAAGCTTTTGCCGCACATTTATGGTGTTACAAATGTTTGTATGGAGTTTGCGGCATCTGATAGAATAACTATTGGCGGAATCGAATTTTTTTATAGGGTAATAGGTTAAGTATATGAAAAAGGTTTTGGTGTTATTAGTTTTAATATTGTTTTTATGTTCTTGTGGCCAAATAAATGGTAATAACGAAACACAATACCAAAGTGGTATTTGGATAAGCTATTATGAAATTAATTCAATGCTAGGCGACGAAGGGGACTTTAAAACCGAATTTAAAACGGTAATTGAAAACTGTAAAAGTCTTCAAATCCAAAACCTTTACATACATATCCGCGCTTTTACCGATTCACTTTATAGGTCTGACTATTTTCCTTTGATGACGGCGGCACAAAAATATGATTATGATATATTCGATTATATGATTGAGGAATGCCATAAAAATAATTTAAAGGTACACGCCTGGATAAACCCGTATAGAGTTTCAACCGCGACAAGCAATATTGAAGAAATTAGCAACCAAAGCCCTGCATACAAGTGGCTTAATGATGAAAATAAGTCTAACGACATAAACGTTGGCTTTGCAAACGGTATATATTTAAATCCTGCAAGCAATGAAGTGCAAGGCTTGGTGCTTGACGGAATACGTGAGCTTATTGCGAAATATCAAATAGACGGAATACATTTTGATGATTATTTTTATCCTACTACAAGTGAGGATTTTGATGCTGCATCATATAATCAATATAAAAAAACAACCGAAATCCCACTCAGTTTGGCGGATTGGCGGCGTGAAAATGTGAATCTGCTTTTAAGCAGTTGCTGCAATGTTATAAAATACGCGAATGAGGATATAATTTTCAGCATTAGCCCTGCGGCATCGTTACAGAATAATTACAATAATTTGTATGCCGACGTTGCAGCGTGGGTAAAAGGCGGTTACGTTGATGAGATTATCCCACAGTTGTATTTTGGGTTTGAATACCCCGACGAAAGTTTTAGGTTTTTAAATTTAATTAACACCTGGAAGGATGTAGCTTCGCAAAATAGAGACGTTAAATTAAAAATAGGCCTTGCTTGTTATAAAGCAAAGCCCGATTTGGAAGCCGATAAAGCCGAATGGAGTGCAAAAAGTGATATTATAGCGCGGCAAATAGAAATTTGCCAAAATGATGAGAATATAAGCGGATATGTATTTTATTCATATTCAAGTGTTTTTGGTGAAGATGCGGCATATAAAAACCAGCAAGAAGAAATTTTAAAGTATTTAAAAAGCGGGGAAGAAAATGAATAGCACTATAATCGTAGCATTAATTTCCTTTGCGGGCACTATTATAGGCACGGCAGGGGGTATTTTAGCTTCAAGTAAGCTTACTGCCTATCGCTTAGAACAGCTAGAAAAGAAAATGGAATCCCAAGCGGCTGTTTATTCCCGCGTGCCCGTTATGGAAGAAAAAATCAAAACAATAAACCGAAGAATAGCAAAGCTTGAACATCAAAATATTAGCGATTATTGTTCGGTAAATTAAAAAAACTGCAGTCGATTAAGGCTGCAGTTTTTTAATACTAAATTGTTATTTAATCAAAGATTCGCCTGTCATTTCGGCGGGTTTTTCTAAACCTAATAATTTGATAATTGTGGGGGAGATGTCACAAAGACGACCGCCCATACGTAATTTGCAATCTTTACCGATTACTGCAAAAGGAACAGGGTTGGTTGTGTGTGCAGTAAAAGGTGAACCGTCGGTATCAAGCATTTTATCAGCGTTACCATGGTCGGCAGTAAGAAGCATTACGCCACCCATTTTTGCGGTAGAATCTTGCACACGGCCCACGCAGGTGTCAACAGTTTCGACAGCCTTTACAGCCGCATCAAAGAAGCCTGTGTGACCTACCATATCGCAGTTTGCAAAGTTTAAGATGATAACGTCGTATTTGCCGGTTTCAATAGCCTCGCAAACCTTATCGCAAACTTCGTTAGCGCTCATTTCGGGTTGTAAATCGTAGGTTGCAACCTTGGGTGAGTTAACGAGAATTCTATCTTCGTTTTCGTATTGCTTTTCTACGCCGCCGTTGAAGAAGAAGGTTACGTGAGCGTACTTTTCAGTTTCGGCAATACGGAGCTGTGTAAGACCGTTGTTAGCCACAAATTCGCCCAAAGTGTTAGCGAGTGATTGGGGCTTGAATGCAACTGTTACGTTAGGCATAGAAGCATCATACTGTGTCATACAAACGTAGAAAAGGTCTAACTTGCCACCCTTACGTTCAAAACCTTGGAAGTCGGCATCAACGAAGGTACGTGTAATTTCACGCGCACGGTCAGGGCGGAAGTTGAAGAAAATCATACTATCGCCTGATTTAATTCTTTCAGTACCTTCAACAACGGTGGGAAGAACAAATTCGTCGGTGATGTTTTTGCCGTCGGCATCGATTTGTGTGTAAGATTCTCTAACAGCCTTTGCAGCGTCGTCTGTAATAATACCTTCGCCGTAAACTAAAGCGGCATACGCCTTTTCAACACGGTCCCAACGGTTGTCGCGGTCCATACCGTAGAATCTACCCAAAACGGTAGCAAGTTTACCGCAACCGAGGTCTGCGAGTTTTGCATTTAAAGCGTCGATAAAGTCAGCAGCGCTGCTGGGGGGAACGTCACGTCCGTCAAGCAAAGCGTGAATATAAACACGGTCAAGACCGTTTCTCTTTGCGAGTTCAACCAAAGCGTATAAATGCTCAATATGAGAGTGAACACCACCGTCAGACAAAAGACCCATAAGGTGTAAAGCGGAGTCGTTCTTTTTGCAGTTTTCTACTGCGCCCATAAATGCTTCGTTAGCGAAGAAATCGCCGTCGGCGATAGATTTGGTGATACGGGTGAGTTCTTGATAAACTACGCGGCCTGCACCAATGTTGGTGTGACCAACTTCGCTATTACCCATTTGACCGTCGGGAAGACCAACATCCATACCCGAAGCACCAATTTGTGTGGTGGGGCAGGTTTTGAAAATATTGTCAAGACGGGGAGTTTTTGCAGCTTCAATAGCGTTGCCTTTGGTATCGTCATTAAAACCAAAGCCGTCCATAATAGTTAAAACTATAGGTTTTTTCATAAATAAAAATCTCCTGTATAATGGACCGCCGAAAAACGACGGTCCTTTAATATTTTAATTATTTGCTAGCAGCTTTAACAATGATTGAGAAGTCTTCAGCTTTTAAAGAAGCGCCGCCGATAAGACCGCCGTCAACGTTGATTTTAGCAACCAATTCGTCAGCGTTACCTGCGTTCATAGAACCGCCGTATTGGATAGTAACGGTATCAGCAACTTCTTTGCCGTAAACTTCAGCAATAGCTTCTCTTACAAAGCCGTTGCCTTCGTCAGCTTGGTCAGCAGTAGCGGTAACGCCTGTACCGATAGCCCAAACAGGTTCGTAAGCAACAACGATTTTTTGGAGGTCTTCAGCCTTAACGTTTGTTAAAGCCATCTTTGTTTGATACTTAAGTAAAGTTTCGGTGTAGCCGAGTTCTCTTTGTTCTAAGGTTTCGCCAACGCAAACGATAGCGGTAAGACCTGCTTCGATAGCAGCAAGAGTGCGAAGGTTAACGGTTTGGTCGGTTTCGCCGAAGTATTGTCTTCTTTCAGAGTGACCGATTACAACGTACTTAACGCCTGATTCAACGAGCATTTGAGCGGAAATTTCACCTGTGTAAGCGCCTGAAGCCTTGAAGTGAACGTTTTCAGCACCAATTTCGATGTTAGAACCCTTTGCAGCTTCAACAGCAGCGGGGATGTCGAT
>JAZRBQ010000007.1:0-21807 GCA_045635145.1 Acutalibacteraceae bacterium
ACTCCTTGGCTCACAGAACGACATGGCTACGATCCGACTTCATACCGATACATGGACCGCAAGCACATTCGAGCACACGAGCACCCGATGCTAAAATATCACTTAAAGCGCCGCAATCAGCAAGCATTGAAAGCACCTGCTTAGAACCGGGCGAAATTGAAAGGCTAACCGATGGGTCAATAGTTTTACCCTTGAGTAAAGCCGCAACCTTTAACATATCAAAAAGTGAAGAGTTTGTGCAAGAGCCGATACAAACCTGGTCAACCTTTGTACCCTTTAATGATTCAACAGTCACGATGTTATCGGGGCTGTGTGGACAAGCAATAAGGGGCTTTAATTCGTCAAGGTTGATGTCGATGATTCTGTCATATTCGGCGTCTTCGTCACTTGCGAGCGGAATATAATCTTCGCCGCGACCTTCAGCAATAAGGAATTTTTCGGTTATTTCGTCAGATGGGAAAATTGAAGTAGTAGCGCCAAGTTCGGTACCCATATTGGTAATGGTAGCACGTTCGGGTACTGAAAGATATTTAATACCTTCGCCGCCCCATTCGATAATAGCGCCAACGCCACCCTTAACTGATAAAATTCGTAAAATTTCAAGGCTGATATCCTTTGCAGTAACAAAGGGATTGAGCTTACCTGTAAGGTTAACCTTAAACATTTTAGGCATTGTAATATAATAAGCGCCGCCGCCCATTGCAACAGCAACGTCAAGACCGCCCGCACCCATTGCAAGCATACCAATACCGCCGCCTGTGGGGGTATGGCTGTCAGAACCGATTAAGGTTTTACCCGGTTTGCCAAAGCGTTCAAGATGAACCTGGTGACAAATACCGTTACCGGGACGTGAAAAATAAATACCGTGTTTTTTACAAACCGATTGTATGTATCTGTGGTCGTCGGCATTTTCAAAGCCCGACTGTAATGTATTGTGGTCGATATACGCCACGCTGCGCTCGGTTTTAACACGGTCAAGACCCATTGTTTCAAATTCAAGATAAGCCATTGTACCGGTAGCGTCCTGAGTTAAGGTTTGGTCGATTTTTAAAGCAACCTCACTACCTACGGTCATATCTCCGCTAATCATATGTGATTTAATGATTTTTTGTGCAATTGTTAAGCCCATAACACTGTTCCTTTCAAAAGCTAAAAATTTAACAAATATTATATCATATTTTTATACCGTTGTCAAATATCAATAAGGGTTTGTGTATTCTTGAATTCATCAATGTAATTTAAATTGATATTTATGATGGTTCTTCCCTTTTTTGCGGCATATTTTAAGGTGTTGCGGGTACCTCCCGCCTTGCCATCATACCAACACACAACAAAATCGCTGTTATCAACCATAAACTTGTTTCGCAATTGATAAGATGTTTTACTGTATTCATCAGATATGTATCTAAATTCGTCACAACGATTTAAAATTTCAAAATACCTGTTTCGCCACAAAAATGAAAGGCTATTCCCCTGTTCTTTAAAAGGAATTGCACATTTAAGCTTAATATCAGAATAAGTTTTTTTAAGCTCTAAAACACATTCTGCGCATAAGATATCAAACCCCATTGCCATGCCGCAGTAAAATATTTTGCAATCATCCTCAATTAGCGAGACAAGGGTTTTGAAAATACGTGATTTTAAAATTTGAAAATCAACGTCATCGTTATCAAGTTTAAAGGGGAATTTTTCAGGCCTGTACCCCGTAAAACAGGCTGTTTTAATCAAATTTTGCTTTTCCATAACTAAATTATAACGAACAAATGTTTTATTGTCAATTAAAAAAGTGCGGTTTTAACCGCACTAAATTTTAATATTAAGCAAATGCGCCACACCCGGTATGCTTTCTCCTTGATAGGTTGATGTCGGCGAGAGTAATGCGCCTGTTGACATAAACAAAATATTTTTAAAATTGCCGTTTTCGAATCGATGCATTATAAAAGATGCCAAAACCGAAGCCGAACAACCGCAACCTGAACCGCCTGCGTGGGTATCCTGCTTGTCACCGTCGAAAATCAGGTTACCACAGTCGGAATGCTTACAGCGTAAATCATACCCTTCCTTATCCATTAACTCGTATAAAAGTTGTGTGCCTACCGTACCCAAATCCCCTGTGTATATAACGTCATAATCGTGCGGCCCTGTCTTAGTATCTTTAAAATAATTTTTTAAAGTAGATGCAGCAGACGGTGCCATAGCAGCACCCATATTATTGGCGTCGGTAATATTATAATCGGTTATTTCTCCAAAAGTTACCGAATTAATATACGGAGCGTTTTCTTTTTTGCCTATAACCAACGCGCCGCTGCCAGTTACCGTCCATTGTGCCGTTGGAGTGCGTTGTGAGCCATAATTAAGCGGGAAACGATATTGACGCTCTGCCGAGCAAAAATGTGAAGACGTAACCGCTATGGTGTGTTCTGCGGCGCCACAATCTACAAACAAAGATGCAAGTGCGGTTGATAATGCCATTGTAGAACAAGCGCCGTAAAGACCAATAAATGGAATACCAAAACTTTTAAGCCCGAAAGATGACCCTATGCATTGGTTTAGTAAGTCACCGGCAAATATTTTGTCAATTTGATTTTCTTTGAGTTTCGCTTTTTTAAGCGCGATTTCAACTGCGGTTTTTTGTAATTTGCTTTCGGCCTTTTCAAACGATTTTTCTCCAAAGAAACTGTCGGTAATAAATTCGTCAAACTCAGTACCTAAAGGTCCTTCGTGTTCTTTTTTACCAACGATGGAACCATAACCGATTATAGTCGGTTTATTTTCAAATTTAATTGTTCTTTTACCTAATTTTGTTGCCATAATACACCCTCTTTTTTGTATTATGGCATTATTTTATTTTAATATTCGCAAAGCATTTATATAGCAAATTTTTTCAGCAATTCTAAATCCGAATTTTTTTATTACAGCATCTGCAAGAACCTGCATATCACCCGCATTTTTAAAGGGTAATTCACAAACCATTCCGTCAAAATCCGTGCCGATAGCTGCTACATCTTCGCCGCCTATATTTATCAAATGTTCTAAATGACGAATTAAATCACTAATTTCGGTTTTATTAGTGCCATTTAAAAAATAAGAATAAAACGGCACACCTATTACACCGCCCGAATTTGCTATTGTTTTAATTTGATAATTATATAGATTTCGTGAATGGTCTAAAATTTCCCGACAAGCCGAGTGCGTAGCTATAAATGGCTTTTTACTTAAATTTGCAACATCGTTAAAACCGCCTAAATTTAGATGAGAAACATCAACTGTTATATTAGTGCTGTTTAAAACATCTATGACTTCCCTACCAAAATTTTTAAGCGGTTTGTTAGCGCTAGTTTTGTTGTTAGAATGTGGAAAACCCAAACAATTTTCACCGTTGTGAATTAGTCCTAAAATTTTTACTTGTTCTTGTTTTAGAAAATCAATTCTTTCAATTTTTTCGTTTAATAATTCGGCATTTTCAAGCGTTAAAATCGCGCATATATTATTTCTAAATACTTCGCTTGAATTTTTAAGATTTAAAAACCTTTCGTTCTGTATTTTAAAAAAATCAAATGCGTTTTCGCCCGTAATATCCTGCGGAATATAAATTGCAAAACATTGTGCCATATAACCGCCGTTTATTAAAGCATTTTCGGTTATATGACCGCTATTTTCGGTAAAGCAATAGTTTTTATCTTCAAAAAATTTATATAACGTGTCGCAATGCAAATCAATAATTTTCATATTATCACCTTATATAATATACTAGCATATCAACAGTTCTATATCAACACTACATCAAAGTTCGAATCTTCTTAAATATAAAAAAATAAGACCCACACTTTTGTGTGAGTCTTATTGGCGCGCTGAAGAAGGTACATCCGCTTCGCGTATGCCGTACTCGGCGACCCAAAGCTTAGCTTTCGGTACCCGCCTTCGCACTTCGCCACTAAAAACAATCCACAGGATTATTTTATTAACGTGGCTCACCCTCTCAGAGTTCGAATCTTCTTTAATATAAAAAAATAAAACCCACACATTTGTGTAGGTTTTATTGGCGCGCTGAAGAAGATTCGAACTCCCGACCTTCTGGTCCGTAGCCAGACGCTCTATCCAGCTGAGCTATCAGCGCAAGTACGATTTTAAACCGCCATAGTATAATATCACAAACGATTTAAAAAATCAAGTACTTTTTTAAACTTTTTTTATTTTTTTAGCGAAAAAGCTTTAATTGCCTTTTCTTTGATATTTTCAGCCCTTAAACCAAACTCATCTAAAAGCTTAACTGCAGGACCGGAATAACCGAAAGTATCGTTAACACCAAGCTTTAATACAGGCACAGGATATTCTTCAGATAAATATTCCGAAACTGCGCTACCCAAACCGCCAACAACCGAATGTTCTTCTGCTGTTACAATACAACCTGTTTCTTTTGCGCCTTTAAGAACGATTTCCTTATCCAAAGGCTTGATAGTTGCGATATTGATAACTCGAGCATTGATGCCTTCTTGTTTTAATAAATCGTGAGCAATTAATGCCTCATTAACCATAAGACCTGTTGCAATAATAGTAACGTCATTACCTTCTTTGAGTTCTACACCCTTGCCGATTTCAAACTTATAATCATCACCGAACACAACAGGTACTGCAAGTCTGCCAAAACGTAAATATACGGGACCATCATGGTCGATAGCGGCCTTTACAGCAAGTGCGGCTTCGGTATAGTCAGCAGGGTTAATGATTGTCATTCCGGGGATTGTGCGCATTAATGCGATATCTTCGTTGCATTGGTGTGTTGCACCGTCTTCACCAACCGAAATACCTGCATGAGTAGCGCCGATTACCACGTTTAAATGAGGATAGCCGATTGAGTTTCTGATTTGTTCAAAAGCTCTGCCAGCTGCAAACATAGCAAAAGAACTACAAAATACCTTTTTACCTGTAGCAGCAATACCGGCAGCTATGCTCATCATATTTTGTTCGGCAATACCGCAATTATAAAAACGTTCAGGAAATTCCTTTTTAAACTTACCTGTTTGTGTAGCGGCAGCCAAATCGGCATCAAGCACGATAAAATCATCGCGTTCTTTACCTAAATTTACGAGTGCTTCACCATAAGCTACTCTTGTAGCAATTGTTTTAATTTCAGACATTTTAAGCACTCCTTTTACTGTAATTTAGCATAAGCTTCTTTAAGCTCAGCCATTGCAATTTCGTACTGTTCATCATTTGGTGCTGTGCCATGCCAAGCAACCGAATTTTCCATAAAGGAAACGCCCTTACCTTTTGTGGTTTTGGCAATGATACATACAGGTTTATCAATCTTTTCAGCTTCTAATAAAGCATTTTCAATTTGGTCAAAATCGTGACCATCAATTGTAATAACATGCCAATTAAAAGCTTCAAACTTCTTATCAATCGGGCAAGGAGAATTTACTTCTTCAACCGAGCCATCGATTTGAAGATTATTAAAATCAACAAAAACAGTTAAATTAGAAAGGTTTTTGTTAGCTGCAAACATTGCAGCTTCCCATACTTGACCTTCTTCAATTTCGCCGTCACCCAATATGGAGTAAACCTTATAATTTTCTCCAAAATGTTTAGCTGATAGTGCCATGCCAACCGCACAAGAGATACCTTGACCTAGCGAACCTGAAGACATATCAACACCGGGAATGTGCTTCATGTCGGGGTGACCTTGCAAAATACTACCAATTTTACGAAGAGTAGTAAGCATTTCGGTTTCAAAGAAGCCACGATTTGCCAACACTGAATAAAGCACGGGCGCCGCATGGCCTTTAGAAAGCACAAAACGGTCTCTGTCGTCCTTTTTTGGATTTTTAGGGTCGATATTCATCTTTTCAAAATAAAGGTACGTGAGTATATCGGCGCAAGATAATGAGCCGCCGGGGTGACCAGCTTTTGCACTGTGAACACCTTCAATTATGCCCATTCTAACCTTGCAGGCAATTAACTCTAATTCCTTTTTTCTTAAGAGCTCCATAATTAAAAAATCCTTTCAAAATCAACTATTGTTTTAGCTTTAAATTATTTAAAAATTTTTCAAAATAATCGGGTAATGGCGAAGAAAACTCCAAATATTCCTGCGTTCTTGGATGAATGAACCCGATTTTTCTTGCGTGAAGACACTGACCGCCAAGTGAAGTTATAACCTTCTTGGGTCCATAAACGTCGTCACCTGCAACAGGATGGCCCAGATATGCCATATGCACCCTAATTTGATGGGTGCGACCTGTTTCTAATTTTAATTTAAGGTGTGTGAATTCGCCAAAACGCTCTAAAACCTCAAAATGTGTCGTAGCATTTCTTGATGCAATATTTGTAACCGCCATTTGCTTACGCTTTGTCGGATGCCTACCGATTGGCGCATTTACACTCCCCGTATCTTCCTTAAAATTGCCGTAAACAATCGCTTCATATTCGCGTGTAAAACTATGTTCCTTGATTTGTTCTGCTAAAAGATTATGTGAAAAATCATTTTTAGCAACAATTAAAAGACCACTTGTATTTTTATCAATACGGTGAACAATACCCGGACGCATTACACCGTTTATACCCGAAAGCTTATCCTTACAATGAAACATTAACCCATTAACAAGCGTATTTTCAAAATTACCTGCCGCGGGATGTACAACCATACCCTTTGGTTTGTTAACAACGAGCAAATCGTCATCTTCGTAAACTATTTGAAGATTCAGGTCTTGCGGCAAAATATCATACTCTATAGGGTCAGGCAGTTCAACTAAAACCTCATCGCCAAACTGTAATTTATCACTTTTAGATGCAATTTTACCATTGATTTTAACACAGCCATCGCTAATCAGTTTGGCTGCTCGTGAACGGGTAACATCGGCTAATAATGAAACAAACTGGTCGATTCTTTGGCGTTCTGATTGAGAATAAATTTCATTAATTTGTGTCATTTTGAGATTTTAAACTATCATTAAAAGCTTTTTTTCTTTGTTTAGATTCATTAATGCTATCATAAATGAAATAAGCTAAAAGCATTGCGGCACCTAAAACTACGGCGCAATCAGCAAGATTGAAAATCGGGAATTCAGGTATAAATTCAAAATGCAAAAAGTCAATCACGTTGCCTTCGCGAAAAACACGGTCAATCATATTGCCAATGCCACCAAAAAGAATAAAGCTTATCGACCAAAAAACGAATTTATTGCGCTTACCAAGCTTTAAAAGCAAGGTGAAACAAACAATCATAAGAATAGCAGTAACGGCAAGCAATGTCCAAGTATGGCCATCTAAAATGCCCCACGCTCCACCTTTATTGTTAATATAAATAATGTTAATAAAGCCGGGAATAAACTCTGCACTTTCACCTAGCGCAAAATTAGAGATTATATAATATTTGGTTAATTGGTCTAGTCCTAAAACTGCTATACCACACAAAATAGCTAAAATATAACTTAGCAAAAAATCACCTCGAAATAATTTTAAAAGAATAATTATTCAGCTTCTTCCACCACAAAACCGTCATTTGCTTCTTCAATATTTTCGGCAAAAATTTGAGTTATATCAGGTGCAACAGTTTGTGGTAAAAAAGCATCTATATTAGGCATTTCGTCAATTTTTGCTGAAAGAATTTCCGCCATTTTTTGGGGGTCCATTTCAACACAATCGGGAATTTGCTGTAAAATGCTTAAATGCTCTTTGTATTTGGCGGTAATAGAAGATTTAAACGCCGAAATTTCCAACTTTAATTTATCAAAAAGTTGCTGTTGTCTTTTTACTGAATCGGCAGCAGCATCGGTAATGCTCTTTGACTTAATGTTTGCTTTTTCGGTCATTAAATCAAGCTCGGTTTGCAAGTTTTGCTTACGTTCATTAGCCTTTTGTTCGAAAACAAGGGCAAGTTCCCTTTCTTGTTCGGTAATAGCATTGATATTACCTTCAGCCTTGAGAACGATTTCTTCACTTTTAACCTTGGCTTCGTTAATAATTTGGTCAGCCAATTTTTGAGCGTTAAGAAGCACGTTTTGGATACTTGCTTGCGAATTTTCAAAATCAGCAATCTTGGCTTCAAGCTGTGCGGTTTTAGCGGAATAATCATTTATAATACGTTCAAACTGAAGATAATCGGAATGAACAGTATCTAAAAATACATCCACCTCATCACGTTTGTAGCCACCAATTGTTTTTGAAAATGCGATTTTTTTAATGTCGGAAGCGGTTAGCATATTTAAAACCTCCTATATTTTAATAAGCTTTATATTGCAAAATTATCCTGTCTTTTTTTGTTTTATCCTGTGCTGAAATTATTTGAAATTTGCCTTTACGTCTTATTGATAAAACATCGCCGTCGGTAATCGTTCTTGTGATTTTTTCGGTTATTTGTGAATTGAGGGAAACCATACCTGATTCAATAAATTCACACGCCCTATTTCGCGAACAACCCGCAAGGCCTGAAACAACGCAGTCAAGCCTTAATGAAGCCACCGTTAGGGAAGCTTCTTTTAATTGGTCACGTTGAGGCAAGTTTGAAAACACACCACGAGAAATTGTAACGCCACAATTACCAACCTTTGAAATGTTTTTAATCGCAAAATCGATAATTTCACTCTTTAAAAAGACGACTGCTCTACCCTGTTCAATTAAAATATCACCAATGGTTTCCCGCTTAATACCAATTGACGTTAATGCACCCAAAAAATCACGATGGCGTAAATTATCGCCATTACGGTATGTAAAGGTAAGCGCATCAATGGGAAAAGCCGGTTCATCTACCCAATCGGGAAAACAGCAAAGCAGTTGACGTTCCGCATCGGCAAATCCACCAAAAAAGCAAAAATTGTTACTGCGTTTTTGAAGATAATCCTTTGCAAAAGCAATTTCGTCCACTGATAAAAAACCTAAAAATTTAGGCTTATTTGTTGTAAAAGCTAAATCTAAAGTATCTTTTATTCTGGCTAATAAAAGGTTATTATCCATTAAAAATAAAGTTGTGTTTCATCAAATTCATCAAGCGCTAATTCGCCCGATACCGAAACATCTGTAGGAACGATAATAAAGGTTGAAACAGCAACCTTTCTAATGTTGCCGTGGTTTGCATAAGCAACACCGCTCAAAAAGTCGATTATTCTTCTTGAAACGTCACGTTCGCAAGCTTCAAGATTTAGAACAACGGTCTTTTTATCGTTAAGATGGTCAGCAATAGTAGTAACATCATCAAAACGGTCAGGCTTAACAAGAACCACCTGCATTTGACTTAAGTTAAAATTAACAGTCTTAGATTTAGAATTACCCAAAACACGTGGTTGCTCACGCTTTGATGCTGTATTTTCGAAGGTGGGTTTTCTCTTAGGTTCTTCCACCTCTTGTATTTCTTCAAAATCATCCTCTTCATTAGGAATAGTCATAATATTTTTAATGCTATCAAAAAGTCCCATTTTATATCCTCTCTAAAATTAAATATTATAATTTCTTTTTCCAAACAAGGCGGTACCAACCCTTACAAGATTAGCCCCTTCCTCAATTGCAATATCAAAATCGTCAGACATACCCATCGAAAGTATAGTCATACTACTATTATCTATCTTTTTGGTGCCAATGTCAATAAACAGTTTATTCATTTTGCGGAAATATTTACGCACCTCATCTTCACTTTCGCAAATTGGTGGTATAGTCATAAGACCGCAAATTTTGATCCCTTCAAGTTGAGAAATTTCACTTACAGCCATTTCAACATCGTTAGGTTTGAATCCCCATTTAGATTCTTCGCCGCCGATATTAACTTCAAGCAAAATATTCATAACAATTCCGCATTTTACGGCTTGTTTAGAAATTTCGCGAGCGAGTTTAATCGAATCGACCGATTGTATAAGCTCAACCTTATCGATAACGTCTTTTACTTTATTGGTTTGCAGATGACCGATAAAATGCTCGTGAACTTCAATCAATGAATCATGTTTTGCCAAAAGTTCCTGCACTTTATTTTCGCCAACGTAAGAAATGCCTTTTGAAATTGCATAATTAATAGTATCAATATCAACCGTTTTTGTTGCGGCTAAAAGTGTTACTTCAGACTTACTTTTTTGCACTTTTTCTAAGGCTTTATTAAATTTAGACATAACCAAATCATAATTTTGGTCAAATTCTTTAGCTGATAATTTTTCCATCATATAGGTTTTTCCCCTTTACAACCACTTGGTCATACAGTCTTAAAGCGCCGTCTTCGTCGGATTTTTTACAAATAATATAATTATCGCCTGTATAGACAATCTCAATAGGTTTAAACTTAATTTGCATTCCGCTTAAGACATATACGCCACGCTTCGAATCAATAACGCGTTGTGCTTTTTTAGGTATATATAAACCGCTGTATTCTTTATTGACAACCGTCATTGAAGCACTACGAAGTGATGCTAATTCAGCGTTCATATCATTGCAAGAAAAAATTATAACCGCGTTTGCACCGTCTTTAGATACGTTAATCTTTTTAACCTTAACACTCAAAATCTGTGCCGTTTTCAAGTCGGTATGAAGCGATAAAGAATCCCCCACCTTATAGTTTAATGATTGACCGATTGAAACATTGGCGGCAATATACCATTCATAATCGGAAACCAATTTTCCAACGGTATTTTCAGGGACTTCTTTTTTTGAAAGATTATCCAAAAAATCAGGTGTAATTTCACTTAAATTCTCGATATCAAAAGCGTTCTCATAACCGTCAACCTTTGTCAAAAAGTATCCTGACCTATTTGAACGAATTTTACCTTCCGGATTAGAAAGGCTATCCTTTAAAGCCTTATATTCACTGTTAAGAATTGCTAACTGTTCTGAAAAATCAGCCTTTTCGCCAAGGATTGCCTGACGTCGGTTAAGGGAAGAGAGTAATTCATCACATTTTTCTTCAATATTGTTAAAATCGCCAAAAGAAGAAGATAAAATTAAATCATCAAGGTTGTTGCTAACATTTGTGTTGGCAACATCTAAATTGGCAGCTTCAATATTATTAAAGGAAACAATTTCTTCAATATCTTCGATTTTTTTACTGATAGAATCAATCTGACTCAAAGTAATTGACGCATTTTCGCTTTTATATATATTAGCAATTATACCGTTTTTTGAAACACGCTCACCATCTTCAATCATAAAGTGTAAAACACCGTCTTGCGAAGAAGTAATGTAATTTTCGTTTCGTATAACCACACCCGTAATATTAAATCCGTCGTTAACAGTACGGTAAATTGCCGTTTGGGTAGAAATAGGCTTATAGAAGCTATAAAAAATTTGTGTTAATAAAAAGACTATCAAAACAAGTCCGATTATAAGCTTCAACGGTGAAAATCTTTTCACTTACCTATTCCTCCTTTAAAAATTCTTGAGTTAAATCAAATATTTCGTTTATTACTTGAGATTCATCCGGATAAAACCAATTAATTTCTTCAATGCGCTTAAACCAAGTAATTTGTCGCTTCGCATAACGACGTGTTTGCATTTTTAAATTTTCAACAGCATCATCTAACGTGGCAACACCGTCGAAATATCCGTAAAGCTCTTTATGACCGATAGCTTGAAAGGCGCCCTTCGTATCACACTTACTGTAAGTTTGTTTGGCTTCTTCTAAAAGGCCGTTTTTAAGCATAATATCAACACGTTGGTTAATACGGTCATATAAATTTTGCCTATCTGCAAAATTTAGTCCGATTATAAGCGGTATTATATTACCGTTATTTTGCTTAGACAAAATGTTTTGCTCGGTAATGGTTTTGCCCGTTTGGATATAAACTTCAAACGCGCGGATAATTCTACGGCGATTATTGGGGTGTAGGCGATTCGCTGAATCGCTATCGAAAGCGGCTAATTGCTTTAGCATTTCCTCCCCGCCCAATAAATCGAATTTTTGCTCTAACTCCTCACGCAAAGTAAGGTCGGCTTCTTGGTCAATAAATTCAATATTATCAATTAGCGAAGAAATATAAAGTCCTGTACCGCCAACGATAATCGGCAATTTACCCCTTGATGAAATCTCGCTGATTTTCTCCCTTGCCAATTTAACATAATCAGCAACTGAAAATTGTTCACTAAGCTCTAAAAACTCAATCAAATGGTGCGGAACACCGCATTTTTCGTCTTCGTCGGGTGCTGCCGAAGCAATATGAATACCCTTATAAATTTGCATTGAATCGGCCGAAATAATCTCTCCGCCGAATTTTTTAGCAAGTTCTATAGAAACCGATGTTTTACCCGATGCAGTTGGTCCTACGATAAAAATTGCTTTAATCATTGTATTCTTCCAAACATTCTTTCAAGCTCTTGACGTTTAATTTCAAAGGCAACAGGTCTGCCGTGAGGACAGTACATAATTTCCTTTGAATGTAAAACCTTTTCGGCTAAAGATTGCATTTCGAAGCGACTGATTTTAGTGCCCGCTTTAATTGCCGCCTTGCAAGAAACGGTATGGAAAAGTTCTTCTTCAAAATTCACCTGAACCTTACCGCTTTTAATAATACTTTCAGCCACTTCTGAAAGGACGAGTGAAATGTCTTCCCTTAAGAGTGTTGAAGGTATAGCCCTAACAGCCACCGTTGAATTGCCAAAATCTTCAATTTCAAACCCGCACTCTAACAATAAATCAATGTTATCAATCAAGGCATCGTATTCATCCTTGCTTAAAATAACTGTTGCAGGTGTTAAAAGTGTTTGCACTTCGATTTTGCGGGTATTTTTTAGGTTGTTAAACAAGATACGCTCATGCGCGGCGTGTTTATCAATTAAAAATACGCTATCTGACATTTGTGCAACAATATAGGTATTAAATGCTTCGCCTATTATTATAATTTCAGGCTTAGAATCATCAACAATGGGAGTATTTACTGTTTCTTCAATTTTTTCGATTACAGGCGCCGGCTTTTCAACCTTCGGCACGTCAACAAATACCGATGGTTTTACAAAATCCGGCTTTTCGGGTGTTTCAAAAACAAACGACTTTGGTGTATAGTCAAATTTAATCGGTTTAGGCTCGGCTTCTAAAGTCGCCTGTTTATATTCAGGAACCGACATTCTTTCAAACTGATTAAAGGTTGGTTTAGTAATATTAACCTGAGGTCTTGTATCGCCACTAACAAGCGCGTTTTTAACAGCGGTATATACACAATCGAATATAACCTTTTCTTGCGAAAAGCGAACTTCAGTTTTTGCGGGATGAACGTTAACGTCAACCGTATCAAAAGGAACGTTTAAGTAAAGTAAAAATGCAGGAAACTTGCCTATCATAGCGCTGTTTTTATATGCTTGCTCAACAGCAGCCACAACTGTGCCCGAGCGAACTAAACGTCCGTTTAAAAAAGTGTATTGATTGTTTCTTGTTGCTTTACAAGCAACAGGTTTACAAATAAGACCCGAAACCGATACACCCGAGTTTTCTTCATTAACTTCAATTAAACTAGAAGAAAATTCTCTACCAAGGACACTGTAAACTGTGTTTTTTAAATTACCATCACCGTTTGTAGATAAAACCTGTTTACCTTCACGTATAAATTTAAAAGAAATTTCAGGATGAGAAAGAGCAATCCTATCAATCACCGCAGCACAAGCGTTACCTTCTGAAACATCTTTTTTAAGAAATTTCATTCGTGCGGGGGTGTTGAAAAATAGGTCGGAAATAATGATTGTTGTGCCGTCAGGACAACCCGAAGGTGAAAGTTCGGTTTGTGCGCCACCTTCAATTTCACAATAGGTACCCATCTGAGCATCTTTTTGTTTTGTAAGCATCTTAACACGCGCCACCGACGAAATAGCGGCTAATGCTTCACCACGGAAACCGAGAGTAGCTATTGAATTAAGGTCATCACTGGTAGAAATTTTGCTGGTAGCATGGCGCAAAAAAGCCAAAGGCACGTCATCGGTCGCAATACCGCAACCGTTATCGGTAATTCGCATATAAGAAATACCGCCGTTTTTAATCTCAACTGTAATAATGGTGGCGCCTGCATCTATCGAGTTCTCAATTAATTCCTTGATAACCGAAGCCGGTCTTTCAACAACTTCACCGGCAGCAATAAGCTCACTTATCTGTTTATCTAAAAGATTGATTTTTGGCATTTTTGCACCTCTTTTCTATATATCTTTTGCTCTTTTGCAAATATCAAATAAAATTTGCATAGATTCAATTGGGGTTAAAGTATTAACATCAATCGAGTTTAGTTCTTTTAAGATGTCCTGTGCATTTTGCATATCAAGTGGCAACTGCATATCGGCGTTAGCAACCGTTTTATAGGTAACAACACCGTTTGTTTCGGTTTCTTGCAAAATTTCTTTAGCGCGTTCGATTACCGAATTCGGAATCCCGCTAAGCTTTGCAACCTCGATACCGTAACTACGGTCAGCACCGCCAGGAACAATACGGCGCAAGAAGGTAATATCGTCTCCCCGCTTCTTAACCGCAATATTATAATTTTTAACACCGCTTAACTGATTTTCTAAAACAGTAAGCTCGTGATAGTGTGTTGCAAATAAAGCCTTTGCGCCAAGCCTACGCTTGTTCGCAACGTATTCTAACACACTTCGCGCAATCGACATACCATCAAAGGTTGAAGTGCCGCGACCGATTTCGTCTAAAATGAGCAAACTGTTTTTAGTTGCGTTTTTAAGAATTGAAGCAACTTCACTCATTTCAACCATAAAGGTTGACTGACCCGATGCTAAGTCATCAGAAGCACCGACACGGGTGAATATTGCGTCAACTACGCCTATTTCGGCAACCTGTGCCGGAACGAAGCAACCAATTTGCGCCATAAGTGTAATTAGGGCAGTTTGACGCATATAGGTCGATTTACCTGCCATATTAGGACCGGTAATAATCGCGCAACGGTCGTCGGTCATATTAAGATAGGTGTCATTCGCAACAAAGGGTATTTTAATAACCTGTTCTACAACGGGGTGTCTGCCCGATTTTATAAGAATTGTACCGCTGTTATTAACAAGCGGACGGCAATAATGATTTTCACTTGAGACAAATGCAAGTGAAGTCAAAACATCTAAATTTGCAATTGCAGAAGCGGTTTGTTGAAAGCGTTTAACCTCAGCCGCAACCTTTTTGCGAATGGTGTCAAATAACTCATACTCAACCTGAACAATTTTATCCTTGGCAGTAAGAACACGTTTTTCAATTTCCTTAAGTTCTTCTGTGATAAAACGTTCAGCGTTTGTTAAGGTTTGTTTTCTTATGTAATCTTCGGGTACTTTATCAAGAAAAGAATTTGTAACCTCAATATAATAACCGAAAATTTTATTATAACGAACGCGCAAGTTTTTAATGCCTGTGCGTTCCTTTTCTTTGGTTTCAATTTCGGCCAAAACCGACGTGCCGCAATTCATATCGTGACGCAAGGTGTCAACAAGCTCGTTAAAACCGTCTTTTATAAGTCCACCTTCGCGAAGTGTTGTCGGTGCATCAGGTTTAATTGCATCTAAAATAAGATTTGTAATATCGTCAAGTGGGTCGATATTTTGGTAAACCGATGTAAGCAATCTTGAATTGGTATTAGCCATTAAAGATTTAATTATCGGGAACTTTTGAGCTGTAACGGCAAGATTTAACAAGTCCTTCGCATTTGCGCTGCCGTAAACAACCTTGGTCATAATACGTTCAATATCACGCACACCCGAAAGTGCTTCGGTAATATCGCCACGTAAAATTACGTTGCTTACGAGCTCATCTACAGCGTTTAATCGCGAATTAATCAAATTAACGTTTAAAAGCGGTTGCAAAACCCAGCTTCTCATCAAGCGTTTACCCATCGCGGTTTTTGTTTTATCAAGAACCCACAAGAGTGAACCCTTTTTAGCCTTGGTACGCATAGTTTCGCAAAGCTCTAAATTTCGGACAGCCGTAATATCAAGTCGCATATACTGATTATCTGTGTAAATATCAACACTGTTAACCGAAATCTTACCGTTAACACCTGTTTCGTACAAATAGTTAAGTATTGCGCCAAATGCCGAAGACACACCCGAATTCTTTAAAAATCCCAAACTTTCAACGCTTATAACGTCAAAATGCTTAAGAATTAAAGATTCAGTATAGTTGCTGTCAAAGCAAATATCTTCGCGTTCGGTTAAAACACCTGTAAAATTCATATTAAAATATTCAGAAACCTGTGGCGCTTTAACCTTGAAATTTTTTTGAATTAAAATTTCTCTCGGTGAAAATCTTGTGATTTCATCAATTATTTTATTTTGAAAATCATCTTTAGGAATTGAAGTTGCGTGGCATTCACCTGTCGAAGCATCAGTAAAGCAAAGACCGATTTCATCATCAGTAATTACAACCGATGCCAAATAATTGTTTTTGCCTTCTTCAAGCATATTGTCTTCAAAAACAGTACCCGGTGTAATTGTTCGTACAACTTCACGTCTTACAAGACCTTTTGCGGCACTTGGATCTTCGGTTTGCTCGCAAATAGCAACCTTATAACCCTTTTCAATAAGACGGGCAATATAGGCATCACAGCTATGATGCGGAACGCCGCACATTGGGGCGCGCTCAGGAAGACCACATTCTTTACCTGTCAGCACCAAATCTAATTCTTCGGAAGCCTTTTTGGCATCTTCAAAAAACATTTCGTAAAAATCGCCGACACGGAAAAACAAAAAGCTATCCTGATTTTCAGCCTTGATTTGCTTATACTGTTGCATCATCGGAGATAATTCTGCCATTTTAAACTTCCTTTCTAAAAAATTTTATTAACTATTAGTGACAACCGCCGCAGGTGGCACAGCTTCCTGTACAGGCAGCTTCAAGGTCGATTTTTTCGGGGTCTTCGCCGTCAAGTGATTTTGAAAGAATAACATTAACATCATTCATCATTTGGTCGAGCATAGCTTTAGCAGTATTATATTCAACCATAGGCGCGCTTGACATAATTTCGCCGTAAACTTTGCGAAGCTTTTCGTTTAATTCTTTGATTTTAGCATCATCGGTTGTTTCTTGGCTTGTAGCTTTTTCAAGTTCCATACGAATAATGTTAAAATTGCCGATAGCGGCTTGTAAATCTTGGTCATTATCATTTTCAAGTTTTGCTTTAGCATAACGAATAAAACGTTCGTCCTGTTGTATAGCTTTACCTAATTCTCTTGTTAATTCGATTACGTTCATTTTAAAATACCTCACTTAAATAATTTTACCGTAAAGTCCGTTATCGTAAGACTCCACGTAAACGTCAATAAATTTGCCAAGCATACTTTCATCTGCAGGGAATTCAATTACCGCGGTACCTTTAGTATGCCCAGACATATATCCCTCGCGTTCAGAAAAATCATCACACAAAACACGGAAGGTTTTGCCAATGAATTTATTCTTATTTTCTTCGGCTACCTTTTCTTGCGCCAAAAGCAACTCACTAAACCACTTACCCTTCTCGGCACGGGTTACGTTATCCTCCATTTCGGCGGCGGGTGTGCCCTTTCGTTTTGAATAGATGAAGGTGAAAAGTGATGCAAACTTAACTTCTTCAACAAGTGTAACTGTTTCTTTAAAGTCTTCGTACGTTTCCCCCGGAAAACCAACGATAATATCACTTGTCAAATCTAAGTCAGGAATACGCTCCTTGGCGTTCTTAATAAGCTCCAAATAAGTTTCACGGTCATAATAGCGATTCATTTTTTTGAGAATTCGACTACTACCGCTTTGGAACGGCAAATGCAAATGTCGAGTAACCTTTTTGCAGTCTTTAATAGTGTCTAAAAGCTCGATTGTGCAGTCTTTTGGGTGGGAAGTCATAAATCTGATTACAAATTCACCCTCAACGTCGTTAAGCATTCGCAAAAGTTTTGCAAAGTTTATGCCATGCGAAGCACCCTTGCCGTAAGAGTTTACGTTTTGACCTAAAAGTGTTATGTCCTTGTAGCCGTCTTTAATCATTTGCTTAAATTCGGCTAAAATTTTCTCGGGTTCGCGTGAGCGTTCACGCCCACGAACATAAGGAACAATACAGTAAGTACAGAAGTTGTTGCATCCATACATTATGGGAAGCCATCCCTTAAACTTACCGTCACGTTTTACAGGAATATCTTCAACAATTGTGTTGTCGGCCTGTGAAAGTTCAAAAATACGTTTTCCACCCGAAAGTCGTTTATACAAAAATTCAGGCAAACGGTGTATAACGTGGGTACCCAAACACAAATCAACGTAAGGATAACTTTTTTTAATCTTATCAGCAATATGTTGTTGTTGAACCATACAACCACAAACCGCGACGATAGTATTAGGCCTGTCCTTTTTTATCTGTTTAGTCATACCAATATTGCCAAAAACTCTGTCTTCAGCGTGTTCACGAACAGCACAGGTGTTGTAGATAATAAAATCGGCATTATCAATCTCATCCACAATGGTATAACCCATCGAGAATAACATACCTTTAATGCGTTCAGAATCACTCACGTTTTGTTGGCAACCAAAGGTTACCACACAGGCTTTAGGTAGGTCTCCATAAACATTATTTGCAAGAGCTAAAACTCGCTTAGCGTAGCCAAATTGCTCTTCTAAAATTGTGTTTTTAATTAAATCTAATTGCAAAATAAAAACTCCAAATATATATTTATAATATTATACTATATTACAAGATATATTGCAAGAAAAAAACACAGCAGTTTTGCAACTGCTGTGAAAAAATTTAAATTATTTCCAATAACCTAATTCTTGACCTTTTTTATAAACCAAATCGGCCAAAGTTTTATAGCCTAATTCGTTTAAATGGCAATCGCCGTAATTGTTTTGATAAGTAAATCGGCTTGAAAGAACGCCGTTATTCAAGCATTTGATATCGGTTTCGTCCTTTTCAATATTATTTTCAATCCAAAAATCTTTTTTGCAGTATCCTCTTAAATCAACACAAATATCGCCGAAAGTATCATAAAACATTTTTGCTATATTATCGCCTGCAAAATGCGGAATCAAAGGTATAAACCTATCACACAATGCGGCTATATTTTTATATCGTTCCACCGTTTTTTCAACGTTGCCTTCGATACCAAAATTATCGTTGCCGCCTGCCATCAAAATAACGCAGTAAGGCTCTTTATAAATATGCGAATAATCAAATCTAACGGGTGTACCTGAAGGAATAACACGCCTAAAACCAGCGTTTTTACGTGTTAAAATATACTTATCTTTTTCTTCTTCGCCCATAGATTCAAATCGTAAATTATAGGTTTCATCGCCTACAACTACCCGATCAATCTTTAAATCGCGTCCCATTTGACCGTAGCGAAGACGCACCTGTTCGCCACCGCAACCTGCAAAAATTTCCCAGTCAGACACATACTCAAACTGACCCTTTTCAAAAACAACGTCGTTTTTAAAGGTAAAGGGCAAGGCGTTCGCTCTAGCGCCGATTGTAAAACTGGTTTCGCCGCCGCAACCCGCATTAAATACTTTATATCCGTTTTTTAAATGTTTTTGCAAAACACCGGGATAAGAATTCTCACGTGCCATTGCCATACCTTCAGTTATACTGTCGCCAAAGCAGAGAATTGCCTTTTTGTTGCCAAAAATCAAAAACTTGCTGAACAAATAATTCATAATTATCACCATTAAATTTGATAAAATTTTTATAATCATCGACGGATAACCTAACAGGTCAACAAAAACTATCATTACAGCCAAATCAAAGAGTCCCGAAAATGCCCTGCAACCAAAAAATGCCAGCATTTCTTTAAAGGGGTTGTTTTCACTTTCAAAAACATATTTTTTGTTAGTGAAAAAGGCAAAAATAACCGATAATCCCCAAGCTATAACGGTAGAAACTGCAGTCGGTAAATTAAGACAGTCTAAAAGCCAAAACGAAAGGATGTTGACTAACGTTGTAAGTCCGCCAAATAACAAATACAAAAAAATTTCTTTAATTTGTTTCATATTCCAAAATCTCCGAAACGGTGTAACGAGGACGTTCCTTGGTTTCTAAATATGTTTTGCCGACATATTGACCGACAATGCCGATTGAAAACAACTGCACACCGCCCAAAAACCAAATTGAAATCATTAAAGATGCCCAACCACGATTGGTATTGTTAAGGAAATATGAAATCAAAACATACGCCAACGCAATAATCGAACAAACAATGATAACAAGACCCAAAAGCATTATAAGCTTTAGCGGTTTTGTAGAAAGGGATGTTATACCCTCCCACGCGAATGAGAGCATCTTTTTAAGTGGATATTTGGTCTTCCCTGCTAGCCTGTCTTTACGCGAATAATACACCTTGTCCGACTTTAAGCCGATTTTTGTAACAACACCGCGAAGAAAAATATTTCTTTCCTTATATTGCATTAAGATTTCAACTGCTTCACAGCTCATAAGGCGAAAATCAGCGTGATTATCGACCGTTTCAGCCCCTAAAAAGTTCATAATTTTATAAAAGAAATTAGCGGTAGTGCGCTTAAAAAAAGAATCACTTTTACGGTCATTACGAACACCGTAAACTATATGATTACCTTCGTAATATTTATCAATCATTTGTGGGATAACGGCAATATCGTCCTGTAAATCCGCATCAATAGTAACGGTAAAATCACACTTGTCTTTTGAATAATCAAGACCTGCCAATAATGCATTTTGATGCCCTGCATTAAGGCATAAATTAAGCCCAAGAATACAATTTGAATTGTTATGAGCATCGCAAATAATATCCCAAGTATTATCGGTACTGCCGTCGTTCACAAACAAAATTCCACTACCAAGCGAAATTTTTTGAGCCTTAATTAACTCGTCCAATAAACCGCTTAGCTCTTTAATTGTAGTTGGCAGAACCTCTTGTTCGTTATAGCAAGGAACGATTATCATTAGTTTTTTCATTAAAACACCTGCAAGTTTTATTTAATATAATTATACAGCATTTGATAAAAAATACAATAGAAAAAACCCGCATTTCTGCGGGTTTTTATAAAATTACATCTTTGCAAGGTTTGCTTTAAGATTTTCGAGTTGTTCTTTAAGTGCTTCAGGAAGCTTATCGCCGAACTTCTTGTAGTGTTCGGTAATTTCAGCAGCTTCTTGTTCCCAAACAGCCTTGTCAACTGTTAAGATGCCCTTAAGAGTATCGAAATCCATATCTAAATCGGTAAGGTCGATATCTTCAGGCTTCGGAACGTAACCGATAGCAGTTTCAGTAGCATCAGCCTTGCCTTCACAACGGTCGATAATCCAGTTAAGAACACGCATATTGTCGCCGAAACCGGGCCATAAGAAGTTACCGTCATCATCGGTACGGAACCAGTTAACGTTGAAGATTTTGGGAGCCTTGTCGCCGAGCTTTTCGCCCATTTCGAGCCAGTGCTTGAAGTAGTCGCCCATGTGGTAACCACAGAAAGGAAGCATAGCCATAGGATCGCGGCGAACAACACCAACTGCACCAGAAGCAGCAGCAGTGGTTCCAGAAGCCATTGCAGAACCTACGAATACACCGTTTCCCCAGCTCTTTGATTGATATACAAGGGGAGCAGTTTTTGCACGACGGCCACCAAAGATGATAGCAGAAATCGGAACACCGCTCTGGCTTTCAAACTCGGAAGAAATGCAGGGGCAGTTAACAGCGGGAGCAGTAAAGCGGCTGTTGGGATGTGCACCCTTCTCTTCAGAAGTTTTGCCGTTCCAGGGGTTGCCCTTCCACTCGATTGCATTCTCGGGAGGATTCTTATCTAAGCCTTCCCACCAAACAGTGTTGTTATCTAAATTGTGTGCAACGTTGGTAAAGATAGTGCCCTTCTTAGTAGAAGCAAGAGCGTTGAAGTTAGATTTTTCATTAGTACCGGGAGCAACGCCGAAGAAGCCGTTTTCAGGG
>JAZRBQ010000008.1:0-4452 GCA_045635145.1 Acutalibacteraceae bacterium
AAGTGATTTCATCATACTATGGTTATGGTGGGATTTATCCCGTCCAAAAAGGACGGATTTAGTTAAAAAAAGAGAAGCCATACCTAAAAGGTACAACTTCTCTTTTGGAGCGGGTGATGGGGTGTGCCGCTGTGGCGGCACTCGCCTCGCTAACGCTCGTTGCCCCGGCTAAAAACAGTCCACCGGACTGTTTTCTTAACGCCTTGTTCGATTCCCATCAATATAATAAGAAAAAGAAGCCATACCTAAAAGGTACAACTTCTCTTTTGGAGCGGGTGATGGGAATCGAACCCACACAACCAGCTTGGAAGGCTGGGATTCTAGCCGTTGAACTACACCCGCGTTTTACGACAGCAATAATAATACCATAATATAAAATAATAGTCAAGGCTTTTTACAATTTTTATTAAAAAAGTTCTTGACAAAGCGCGACAAATAATATATCATATAAAATACGCCGCTGTGGTGGAATAGGCAGACACAAGGGACTTAAAATCCCTCGGTAGCGATATCGTGCCGGTTCAAGTCCGGCCAGCGGCACCAAATAACCCGAATGCAAAAGCATTCGGGTTTTGTTTTTAATTTTTCCTTGCAAAGAACCCAAAATCGTGCTATTCTTTACTTATAAACCAAATTACAAAGGAGAAAACCCTATGAAAACTCGTATTTTAGCATTTTCTAAAAAAATATTGATTTGCGCCTTAGCTTTTGCTCTTTGCTTAACGTTCGTTGGCTGCAATGAAGGTAACGATGAGAGCACTCCATCATCAAGCAGACCTGTCGTTAGCGGAAACTCTGTTTTTGACGGCAATCCTAATACGAGCAAAACCGAAAGTGATGCTTCTTCGGACGATACTTCAACCGAAACTAATTCTTCAAGTAAACCTACTACTTCTTCAAGTAAACCTACTACTTCTTCAAGCAAACCTACCACATCTTCCAGTAAGCCTACTACCTCTTCAAGCAAACCCACTACTTCTTCAAGTAGCCCTGACACTTCATCAAACACATCTTCAACACCTGAAGTTAAACTTTTAACCATTTCCTGCTGGGGCGATAGTCTTACCGAAGGTATGAGCGTTGACTCTACCCGTAACTACCCTGCCGTACTTAACAACTATGTTGGCAGAGATAAATACAAGGTTTTAAACGGTGGCGATGGCGGCGAAGACACTATCACCATTATGGCGCGTCAAGGCGGCGTGAAGATTTACACTTCTAATCAAATAAAATTTGCCAAAGGCGAAAGCGAAGTTAAAATCGGCGACGGCAAAGGCAACGGATTTGAAACTGCCGAAGGCGAAGTTATTCGTCTTACCGCTCCCCTTGGCAGAGAAATGTCAGTAAACGACATTACTATTGCTTCTAAAAAATATAAAATTGTTCTTAAAAACTTTAACTGGACCGACCGCAGCTGTGAAGTTTACCTTCAAAGAACCAGCAATATAAATAAAGCTGTGACCATAAGCAAAGGTACCGAAGCCAAATTCGCTTCTGCAGAACTAGCAAAAACCAACCATTGCGACATTTATCTTATGGGTGCCAACGGCGGTTATGGCGACAAGAGTGATTATAACGCACTTATCGCGCAGCACAAAAAGATGATTGAATACCGCGGCAACGACAATTACCTTGTGGTTATTCCTTATTGGACAAGCCGCGAATTTACCCAACCATTTATTGATGCCTTTGGCGATAAAGCAGTAGATTTCAGAGCAGTTGCTATCGACCAAAAAGTGCTTGAACTCGAATTGTTCATAACCCTTACCCCAACTGATAAAGGTTTTATCGGCGCAAGCAAGCAGCAAGTTCCGCCCTGCTTAAGACTTAATAATAGCCAAACCGACGTTCACCTTAACGAAAAAGGCTATCAGCTTTTGGCAAAAACCCTTTACAATCGCGGTAAAGAACTTGGTTATTGGGATTAATCCTAACTATTGAAAGGAACAAATATATGAAAATCCGCATTTTAGCAATTTCTAAAAAAATATTGATTTGCGCATTAGCTTTTGCTCTTTGCTTAAGCTGTATCGGTTGCAACAAAACACCCGACGGCAGTTCTTCAAGTTCTTCTTTGCCTTTCGATAATAACGACAGCTCGGTTCCGGACGAAACTGTAAGCACACCCGAAAATGATGATATATCCTCTACTGATTCTTCTTCGGATAATTCGTCATCCACCGTTTCCGGTCAGAATAAACCCACCGCTTCTAAACCTGCTTCTTCAAGCGGTTCTTCAAGCAATACTACCACCTCTTCCGGCAAGCCTGCTTCTTCAAGTAAGCCCACCACCTCAAGTAAGCCCACAACCTCAAGCAACCCCACCTCTTCTACAACTTCAGCAAATACTTCTTCCACACCCGAAAGCTCACCCTTAATCGTTTCTTGCTGGGGCGACAGCCTTACCGAAGGTATGAGCATTGCCGCTACACGCAACTACCCTGCCGTGCTTAACAACTATCTTGGTGACGGTTATAAGGTTTTAAACGGCGGTGACGGCGGCGAAGACAGTATTACGATTATGGCCCGTCAAGGCGGCGTTAAAATTTATACTAACGATAAAATCACCTTCAAGGCAGGCGACGTTGAGGTAAGAATCGGTAACGGCAGTGGTAACGGCTTTGTAACTGCCGACGGCGATGTTATCCGCCTTACCCCACCCCTTGGCAGAGATATGCCGATAAACGACATTACAATCGGTTCACAAAAATACCAATTGGTACAAAAGAACTTTAATTGGTCGGGTAGAACATGCGAAGTTTATCTTAAGAGAACTACAAATATAAATAAAGCGGTTACCATTGAAAAGGGTGCCGAAGTAAAACTTGCATCTGCAAGTCTTCCCAAAACCAACCACTGCGATATTTACCTTATGGGTGGTAACGGCGGTTACAAAAACAACGTAAACACCCTTATTGAACAACACAAAAAGATGATTGCACACCGTGGTAACGACAATTACCTTGTGCTTATCCCCTATTGGACCGCCAGCAACGCTACCGAATTATTTATTAAAGCATTTGGCGATAAGGCTGTTGACTTCCGTACAGCCGCAACCAACCAAGAAGTTCTTGAAAAAGAACTTGGCATCACCTTGAGTGCTACCGATAAGGCATATATCGCAAAGCCAGACGTTCCCCCTTGCTTAAGACTTAACAACGACCCAAACCAAGGTCACCTTAACGAAAAAGGTTATCAGCTTTTAGCAAAGGTCGCTTACGAGCAAGGCAAAAAACTCGGTTATTGGCAATAAATCACAATTTATACCCCAAAGGAAGCTTTTTGGCTTCTTTTGGGGTATTTTTTATTCTTTTTTTGCATAATAATTATGTGCATTTTGCACAAATGCAATACACAAAAATATAATAACACTTACAAAGTTGCTAAAAAATATTGACTTTTGACTTAAAATGTGGTTAAATATATTTACGGAAGGACTGAAAACGTTTTCAGTCGCCGTTTTTTAAGCCGTTTTTAACCTGCTTTTTGAATTATAAGGAACTGTAAAATGACTATAAAAGACGTTGCCGAATACAGTGGCGTTTCCATCACCACAATATCTCGCGTTATAAATAATCATCCCGACGTGCGTGAAGAAGTGCGCGCAAAGGTTTGGAAGGCAATAAATGAGCTTCACTATGTTCCAAACAGCAGTGCGCGTGACTTGGGCAAAACCCAAACCGATACTATAGGGGTTCTTGTGCGCGGTGTTGGCAACCCGTTTTTAAACTCGGTTTTACGTTCAATTGAAAAGGCGGTTAACCGCGCCAATTATAATATGGTAATGCACCAAATTGGCTCAAGTGATGACGAACTTGCCGAAGGCGCTTCGCTTGTAAGGTCAAAAAGGCTGAAAGGTTTAATCTTTCTTGGTGGTCATTTTGACTACACACCCGAACAAATCGCCACGCTTGGCGTTCCCTTTGTTTGCTGCACCTACACAAACAGTTTTGGCAGCTTAGATAAAAAGGCTTATTCTTCGGTTTATATTGATGACTATGCCGAAGCTTACCGTGCGGTAGAAATGCTTACCGATTTAGGCCACAAAAAAATCGCGGTGCTTTTAGGTACCACAAACGACCGTTCGATAAGCGAACTGCGATTTAAAGGTTATTGCGACGCTTTGAAAAATGCCGGTATTGCACTTGACGATAACCTTATTATTGAAACCGCAAGTTTCAATATGGGTGACGTATTTGTGGCAACCGAAAAATTTTTAGAAAAAGGAAAAGATTTTACCGCTATTTTTTCTATCGCCGATGCAATGGGCATTGCCGCAATGAAGGCTTTGCACATTCACGGGTATAAAATCCCGCAAGATTGCGCAATAATATCTATTGACGGTATTGAATTTTCAAAATTCACAATCCCCACCCTTTCAACCTTGGTTCAACCCTGTGACCAACTGGGCGACAAAGCGGTTGAAATTTTATTAGACGTGCTTAAGGGCAA
>JAZRBQ010000009.1:0-7490 GCA_045635145.1 Acutalibacteraceae bacterium
GTTGTGGTGGTCTTACCGTCAGAGCCGGTTACTGCAAAAATAGTAGCGGGGCATAAATCAAAAAACACTTCCATTTCGCTGGTAACGGCAATGCCTTTTTTACGGGCCGAGTCAAGTTCGGGTAGGTGAAAGCTCATACCGGGGGTGCGGAAAATCATATCTACTTCTAAATTGTTTAGATAATCGTCGCCTAAACGAAGAATAGCTCCCGCATTTTCAAGTGTGTCGGCAATTTCACCTAACATTTCACGGTTTCTTCGGTCACAGGCATAAACCTTTGCGCCCTTTTTTAAAAAGTTTAGAATAAGGGGAGTGTTACTAACCCCTATACCGCACATAGCGATTCTTTTACCCTTTATTTGTTCAAAAAATTGTACGCAATCCATTAAAACTGCCCCCATTTTTAAAGTTAATATCTTATCTTTATATTATACTTAAATTTTTTTATAATATCAATGCTTTTTAGCTTAAGTAAGGCGATTTTTCTATGCCGTTCATAAAATCCAAAACCTGCTTCTTTTCTTTTTTGTCTTTAATAAGGCAGGGTTTGTAATTATTCCAATTGCCTTCATAAACATAGCAGGGAATAATACTGGATTTTTCATTGGTTACTTTAAGTGATTTTTTGTTAACCGTTAATTCCATTTGGTAAATAATGGTGTTCTTTTTGGGCTTTTTGTTGCCGCCAAAGCAAAAATTACCAAGCGAATAAATGATTTCGGTGTCTTTATAGATTTCGCGTGGTTGAAGCACGTGGGGATGATTGCCGATAATAAGGTCGGCGCCTGCATCTACAAGCTCGTGACAGGCTTCTATCTTCCACTCTTCTGGGGCATAAATGCCTTCTTCACCGCCGTGGAAGTATAAAATTTGGTAGTCGGAATTTTTTTCGGCTTTTTTAAGTAGATTTTTAATAGTGGGAACACCGTTGGGTCGCCATAAGCCGTAGCAAATAACCGCAATTTTAAATCCGTTTTTTTCGTAATACATTATTTCTTCAAAATTGCCGTAATTAAGTCCTGCAGCTTTAACTGCGGCGGTGGTGTCCTTATAACCTTTATAGCCGTAATCATAGGTGTGGTTATTGGCTATTGATACACCCTCAACACTGCCCATTGTTAGTATTTTAGTGTAATCGGTTGGTGCGCGAAACCAAAAGGCACGGCCTTCGCCTTTATCGCGTTTTTCAAGCTCTTCATCATCGCTTAAAACGTTTTCAAGATTTACGGTAGTAAAATCATCATTAGCAAAAATCGACTGCACGCCGGATAAAAAATAGTCGGGGGTGTTTTCATCGGCATATTGTGTAAAACTGCCTTTATACGTCATCGTGTCGGAGCTTGCAATCATAACGTCCCCCGCAAATGAAAGCTTAATTTTAAAGGTTTTTTTCTTTTTGACGGGTGGTTTGGATGATGATTCATCCACCACGCTTGAAGACGGGACTTCACTTGAAGAAGGAATCTTACTGCTTGTTACAGTAGAAGAATTTTCGGATGAAACGGTAATATCGGGTGTGGCATTTACGTTCATAGAATTCGGGGTAGAATTATTAAAATTTTCCCCCAATTCAGTACAAGCCGAAAGACTTAATATTAAGCACAAAATAAATATTATTGACAAAGTTTTTTTCATTTTTTCACCTAAAGCACATAATTATATTTATTATACTAAATTTTCCCATCAATAACAAGTGGATTAGTTATCTTTTAAAGCGTTTTTGCATAAATTTTAGGGTGTGGGGGGATTATATGAATTTTATTAATTGCACCGCTAAGGCGTCGCCCGAACTTTTGAAAAGCACCCTTATTTTTTGGAGCGAAAACAGTTTTCAGCATATAACATCGCTTTTAAGGTCGCCCAATGGTACAACAGCGGTTTTACAGCCCTTTTTTAAGGAACAGTTGCACCTTTATTATGATGAATTTTTGAATATTAATAAAATGCTCAAGCAAAATGGACTTTCTAATGCGATATATAACCGTTTTATAAGGCTTAATTCTGATTTTGTGTTATTGCTTGAACGGATTAAGTATGAGGGTTTTTCGGGTTACCCTGTGTTACAGCAATCGGTTTTTCATTACATATATGAAGGGCGGTATATAAACGCGGTTTTGAATCTTAAAAACCCTGTGGGTAATGTGCTTATAACGGCATATTTTGCGCCGTTTTATAATCAAAATATTAACTGTTTTTATAATCAAATGTATTTTTGGAGTATAATCGGCGCAATGCACCCATCCTTGCTTATGGGGAACAACGCTTTTTATAATGCGATAAACGGTTATGCAAAGGAATTTTTGACCGAAGTTACCAATAGCTTTAACTTAATAAATTTTAGGCTCACATCACTTAAAAGACCGGTAAAGCCAAAGGCTTTAAGCGAGATTTTTTATGAATTTTGCGCGCTTAACGACGGTTTTCTTGAATTTTTGGGAGAAATCAAAAGAAATAGCGCGAAGATTTTTATATCGCCTATGGTAACGCGCCTGCCCGCAACCTTTTATGCCGGGGTTGACCACCAAATCGCCGAGCATACTCTGGTACGGACGATAAATGAAAATATAGCAAGACAATTAAAATAGAAAATGCAGATGTTTTTATATTGCTTTTTTGTAGGGGAAGATATCATCTTCCCGCGGGATTTGTACTAATTAAAACGGGCGGTTGATAACCGCCCCTACGATATTTCAATTTGTATTTGTAATTGACTAAAGCAGAAAGCTCCCTAAAGGGAGCTTCTAATTTACTGTTTATTCACTTTTTTATCAATTTGCTTTGCGGCGTCGGACAAGTAGATGTTATCAAACATTTCAAAATTGCCGTTATCCACCATTTTTGCAAGGCTAATGTCAATTGGCATTTTGCCAAGCAAATCTACACCTAATTCTTCGGCGATAGTTTCGGTGCTGGAACCGAAAATTCTGAATTGTTCGCCACATTCGGGACATACAACGTAGCTCATATTTTCAACAATGCCCAGCACGGGAATCTTCATCATATCAGCCATATTGTAAGCCTTTTTAACAATCATCGAAACCAAATCCTGCGGAGAAGTCACGATAACGATACCATCAAGCGGCAAGCTTTGGAAAACGGTTAGGGGAACGTCGCCGGTGCCTGGTGGGCAGTCAACAAATAAATAGTCAAGGTCGCCCCATACAACGTCGTGCCAGAATTGCTTAACCGCGCCTGCAATAACAGGTCCGCGCCATAAAACAGGGGATTCCTTGTCGTCGAGCAAAAGGTTTATTGACATTATTTTAATGCCTTCCTTACTTTCGGCAGGAAGAATGCCGAGTTCGTTTTGCATTGCTCTGGAATTTACACCAAATGTTTTAGGGATTGAGGGACCTGTGATATCGGCATCAAGAATACCCACTTTATAGCCCATTTTGTGCATAAGCACAGCAAGAGAAGAAGTCACGAGTGATTTACCAACACCACCCTTACCGCTTACTACACCGATAACGTGTTTAATGTTATTATATTCGCCTGCAGGTTCTAACAAACTTTCGTTTTTTCTATCAGAACAGCTTTGTGAACAAGAACTGCAGTTACCTGAACAACCTGAATTTGCCATAATAAAACTCCTAAAATTTAAAATATATATATTATTATAACTCTAAAATTTTAAAATGCAACCGATAATTACGTTTGGTTATTGAAAAAATCGTATTGTTGGGCGATTGTTGCCCATGTCACAGGGCCTACGGCACCTGAAACTTCAATACCGAACAGGCGCTGGAATTCGCGGACGGCGTTTTCGGTTTGTTCGCCAAAATATCCCGTAACCGAAACCGACGGTACTTCGGGTATATTTTGCGAAATTTTATTTAAATAGGTTTGTAAATCCTGTACGTTTTCGCCGCGCATACCTTCGGTTAAGAAAAAACCAGGATATAGTTTAGCGTTAGTGCCTTCGTATCCGGATGGCAGTGAAGCCACCGTTTCGGTATAAATGCGGGATATCGTCTGCCAGGTTTCGTTATCTACGATTCCCGTGACTGCAAGACCGTAAAATTCTTGAAAACGCTCGACTGCTGCCACCGTTTCGGGACCGAAGTAGTTACTTCTCGGCACAGGCTCTAATGCGCCGTTAAAATAGGCGATAATGCTTAAGTAATATTGCAAGGTGGTTACGGGGATACCGCTGTCGCCCTCGGCGATTTGGGTATCAAAAGGTATGGTGGCTTCTTCCAGTGAAATACCTTCGCTTACTAAATCCGAAAGACCTTTAACACCGTTATAATATTGCTTGATTTTGTACCATGTGGCCTTATCTACTTCGCCGTTTACTGATAAATTAAAAATTTCCTGAAACTTGCGCACGGCATCTTCGGTTTCGATGCCGAAAATACCGTTAGGGTCTTCGATTTTAGGTATTGCGGGGTAATTGCGCGAAATTCGGTTAAGCTCGGTTTGAATGACTTGCACGTTATTGCCGGCATCTCCCACGCGTAAGGGGATACCCGGGTAGGATTCATCAGTAAATCCGACAGGTGCATCGTTTACTATGCCGATATCGTTGCCGTAATAGTTTTGCAAAATTGAAAAGGGGGTACGACCTTGGTTGGCAAGGTTTACCGTACCCCATTGGGATAAACCCGAACAGGTCGATGTGGTGCCATTGCAGAAGCTTGCGAATAGTGGCTCTATATTGCCTTGGCGGACAATATAATCGTTGAAAATATCGTCAACTATGTAGCTTATATTTTCAAAAATTTCACGGTCGGGTACAAATGCTTGGTCAATCGCCGTGCTGTTAGTAATATCAAAATCATATCCGCGCGCACGGTAATATTCGGTATAAACACGGTTTAAAGCAAAGGAAATGATGGCATAAATATTAGCTCTTAGGGCATTTTCAGGCCAAGTTGGGTAAATTTCGCTCGAAGCTACGTTTTTGATGTATTCTGTGAATGGAACGGTTACGTTTTGCGCCGCCGAATCAGGCGGTCCTAGATGCACGGTTATTGTTTCGGGTATAATAGGGGATAAAATTTCAGCCATAATCTCACCTATAAATCATAATTATTTGATTCGTCGAATATTTGCGGACCTTTATCTTGCCCTGCGGTTTCTTCTAAAATAAGGTTAGATTGTTGCAGTGAAGTAACTCCGCTGAAAACGGGGATATTAAGGTGGATATTTTTAATATATCCGTCGGCTTCTACTGCCATATTGTATGATGAATAGGGGATTATTTGATTGTCTTCTTCGAGCGAGAGCGCCTTTGCGGGTGCGGGTAGTGTGAATATTTTCGTTCTGCCGCTCTCATTGGTAAAATCGCTGTCTATAACCTGCATATCGGGATAATCGCCTTTAAAAATGGTTACTTTCGCGTTTTTTACGGGGTAGAGTGAACGAATTGCCGTAACAATCCCTAAAAGTGAGCCTGTGGTGGTATCGGTATTTTGTGGTGGCGGTGCGGGTGTTATGATTTCAGTAGCGGTAGTTCTAATAGGCGCGTTTGCTGAATTGTACATACGCCTCATTTCGTTTTTATATTTTTCGATTAAATTTTTATCCATATAATCACCTCGTATTATTATATGAATAATGAATTATTTAAGTTAAAAAAGAAAACCCCGTACCATATAGTACGGGGTAAAGATTATTTTGCTTTCGATTCGCAATAAAGGCAGCGGTAAACGCGGTTTTCTTTATCGGTCAATTTGAAAATTTGGGGTAATTCCTGCTCGGTTGTAGTGATACAACGCGGATTTTTACAGGTTATTACGTTTACTAACTTTTCGGGTAGAGCAATGCGCTTTTTCTCTTGCGTTTTGCCGTCTTTAATGATATTAACGGTAATATCAGGGTCTATGTAACCCAAAATATCGGTGTTAATTTCAATATCGGCATCAATCTTGATAATATCTTTTTTACCCATTTTTCTGCTTTCGGCATTGTTGATAAGTGCTACGGCACAACCAAGCGAGCCTAAATCCAAAAGGGAGTAAATTTTCATACCAAGACCTGCAGTAATGTGGTCTAATACAATGCCATTCTTAATTTCGTCAACTGTCATTTATTTAACCCCCAAAAGCATTAAAATAAGTGCCATTCGCATATATTTGCCGTTAAGCACCTGCTTGAAATAGCAAGCGCGCGGGTCGCTGTCAACACCAACGCTTATTTCATTAACACGCGGTAGCGGATGAAGAATACTCAAATCAGCTTTAGCGTTTTGGAGCTTTTCTGGTGTTAAGATATAGCTGTCGCGAAGGCGTAGGTATTCTTCTTCGTTGAAAAATCTTTCGCGCTGAACACGGGTCATATAAAGAATGTCAAGCTCGGGCATAACACTTTCCAAATCGGTAGCTTCTACAAATTCAAAGTTTTCAGCCTTTAATGATTCCTTTAAATAGTCGGGAAGTCTTAACTCGTTAGGGGAAATCAGCACAAACTTAACACCATTATAACGACGAAGCGCATTTATGAGCGAGTGCACTGTTCTGCCAAACTTTAAGTCACCGCAAAGACCGACTGTAAGGTTATCAAATCTGCCTTTTTCACGCTTGATTGTAAGCAAATCAGCCAAGGTTTGTGTGGGGTGGTTGTGACCGCCGTCACCCGCGTTGATAACGGGGATAGTAGCATTCATTGAAGCCACAAGTGGAGCGCCTTCTTTTGGGTGGCGCATTGCGATAATATCGGCATAGCAGGAAACGGTTTTAGCGGTATCGGCAATGCTTTCGCCCTTTGCGGCAGAGCTGCTTTGCGCTTCCGAAAAGCCTAAAACGTTACCGCCAAGCTCGTACATAGCCGCTTCAAAGCTGAGTCTTGTGCGGGTTGAGGGCTCGAAAAACAAGGTTGCAAGCTTTTTGCCTTTGCACTTCTCGCTGTATTTTTGCGGATTTTCAATAATATCGTTAGCGGTCGCGAGCAAAGAATCAATTTCTTCTAACGATAACTCTGCAATATCAATTAAACTTCTCATTATATTATTCCTTTGCGCCGTTTACAGCGAGGTAGTTTTTAATTCTTTCAACGTTTTCGCGGTTTTTCTCGTCTTCTTCTAAGTATTCGATAATGTCGTAAACGTCAACTACCGAATATACGGGAAAGCCGTATTCTTCGCCAACCTCAGCCATAGCACTCTTGTCGGTTTTGCCCTTTTCCTTGCGGTCAACCACAACGAATGTAGCGGCAACCTTGGTGCCTTCAATTTTTGAAAGAATTTCCATACTTTCTCTAATTGCGGTACCTGCGGTGATAACGTCTTCAACGATTACAATTTCTTCTCCTGCTTGGGGTTTGTAGCCTACAAACACACCGCCTTCGCCGTGGTCTTTTTCTTCCTTTCTGTTAAAGAAGAATGGAACATCAAGTCCATTTTTAGCAAGTGCAACCGCAACAGAAACCGCAATCGGAATACCCTTATAAGCAGGACCGTAAAGAACTGTCTTTTTGTTGCCGATTTTTTCGAAATATGCTTTAGCGTAAAATTCGCCTAATTTGCAAATTTGTTCGCCTGTTTTAAT
>JAZRBQ010000010.1:0-4993 GCA_045635145.1 Acutalibacteraceae bacterium
GAGCGCCGAGGGAGTGAGCCATTGAGTGAACTATACCAAGACCAACGTTTGAGAAGCCCATGCCCGCAATATACTGGCCGAGAGCCATTCCGTCCCTACCCTCTTTCTCGTTATTTACAGCAGCGCGAAGCGACCTTGCGATAATCTCAATTGACTTAAGGTGGAACATATCCGTCATTTCCCATGCGCCCTTGGTTATATAACCCTCAATAGCGTGGGTAAGTGCGTCCATACCGGTAGCCGCGGTAAGCGACTTCGGCATAGAAGCCATCATATCAGGGTCAACGATAGCAACAACAGGAATGTCGTGAACGTCAACGCAAACCATCTTACGATTGTTTTGAGCGTCGGTAATAACGTAGTTGATTGTAACTTCAGCAGCAGTACCAGCGGTTGTAGCAACAGCGATGATAGGAGTGCAAGGATTCTTAGTAGGAGCAACACCTTCTAATGAACGAACATCCGCAAATTCGGGGTTGGTATTGATGATACCGATAGCCTTTGCAGTATCCATAGAAGAACCGCCACCGATAGCAACGATACAGTCAGCACCGCTTGCCTTGAAAGCAGCAACACCGTTTTGAACGTTTTCGATTGTGGGGTTAGGCTTAATATCGCTGAAAATTTCGTAAGCGATATCGGCATTATCAAGAATATCGGTTACCTTTTTAGTAACGTTGAACTTGATAAGGTCGGGGTCTGAACATACAAGAACCTTTTTGAAAGCTCTTGCCTTAATTTCGGTTGCGATTGCTTCAATCGCACCCTTGCCATGATAGCTTGTTTCATTAAGCACGAATCTGTTTGCCATAGTGAAAACTCCTTTGTAAAAAATTAATTTTTATTATTGTTAATTATATCACATACTTTTTTACAAGTCAATATAATTACTATTACTTCTTTCGCATATAATCCCCGATTTTTCACAAAATAAAACGGGGTGAAAATATGAAAAAAGTGAATTTTTTAATGTTTCCGATAGGCGCTTTGGGTTATGGTCTTATTGAGATTTTGTGGCGCGGCTACACCCATATCTCGATGCTTTTAGCAGGTGGTATTTGTTTTATCGGCTTTGCTAAAATAGGCGAAATGTGCAAAAAGAAAACCTTGCTTGCCCGTGCTGTTATCGGCAGTATTTTTGTAACAGCTATCGAGCTTATTTTCGGCGTAATTTTTAATATAATACTTAAAAAGAACGTTTGGGATTATTCTAAAATGCCGTTTAATTTTAAGGGGCAAATTTGCCTTTTGTATTCGGTGTTTTGGGTAGCATTGGGACTGATTTTTATACCCTTATCACTTAAAATAAAAGTAAGATTGCAAAAGGAATAATTTAGTGTTATAATATATTTGGTGATATTATGGACTTTTTGCATAGAACTTGGGCTGAAATTGATTTAGACGCCCTAAAGCACAACTTTAAAATTTTAAAACAACAGGCAAATTCCTGCAAGGTTATGGCAGTTGTAAAGGCAGACGCATACGGCCATTCAGCCGCCGCCATTGCACCCGTTTTGCAACAAAACGGGGCGGATTATTTTGCCGTTTCTAATATTGATGAAGCGCTTTTCTTGCGTGAAAACGGCATTGTAAAGCCTATTTTAATTTTAGGCTACACCCCCGTTAATAAGGGATTGGAATTAGCCAAAAACGACCTTTCGCAATGTGTTTATTCAAAAGAATATGCCGAAAATTTATCCGATTTTGCAAAGAAAAATAATATCCAAATTAAGATACATATTAAGCTTGATACAGGTATGTCGCGTTTAGGGTTTGACTGCCGAAACAATGAGCTTTGCGGTATAAAAGACGCAATAGAAAGCGCAAAGCTTGAAGGCTTTACTGTAGAAGGGGCTTTTACCCACTTTGCCGTATCTGACAGAACACCCGAAAATGAAGACGGTTTTACAACCGAGCAATACTCCCGCTTCACAAAAGCAGTTGAAGGTTTAAAGGCAAACGGTGTTAATCTTCCCATTTGCCACTGTGCAAATTCGGCGGCATTTTTGCAAGACCGTGACAAGCACCTCTCCCTTTCCCGCGTGGGCATTGCACTTTACGGTCTTTCCCCCGCAAGCGACCTTGAGCTAAAACAAGATTTAATTCCTGTTATGACCGTAAAATCGGTTGTATCTATGGTTAAGACAATAAATGAAGGTGACACCGTAAACTACGGCCGCACCTTTAAAGCCGAAAAAGCAATGAAAATTGCTACAATTTCGGCAGGCTATGCCGACGGTTACCCACGCTCGCTTTCAAACAAAGGCTTTGTGCTAATAGGCGGTCAAAAAGCCGATATTGTGGGTAGAATTTGTATGGACCAGATGTGTGTTGACGTAACACACATCGAAAGCGTTAAAATGGGCGACGAAGTAATCCTTTTTGGCAAGGATTTAAAGGTTGATACCCTTGCCGATTTAGCAGGCACCATTAATTACGAAATTATTTGCGGTATTTCTCCGCGTGTTCCTCGAATTATAAAGGGGTAATTTTATGAAAAAGTATATTCTAAGTCTTGATGAAGGCACCACAAGCGCAAGAGCGATTTTATTCGATAAAGATGCCAACGTAGTATCGGTAGCACAGCACGAATTTACCCAAATTTATCCACAGCCTTCGTGGGTGGAGCACAACCCACAGGAAATTTACTCTGCCCAGTACACCGCCCTTTGCGAGTGTTTTACAAAAGCCAACGTAAATCCGCAAGATATTGCCGCGGTTGGTATTACTAATCAACGTGAAACTACTATTGTGTGGGACAAAGAAACGGGCGAGCCTGTTTACAACGCTATTGTGTGGCAATGCCGCCGCACAGCCGACATTTGCGAAGAACTTAAGGCACAAGATTTAGAAGAATATATTTCTGCCACAACGGGTCTTAAAATTGACGCATATTTCAGCGCAACCAAAATTAAATGGATTTTAGACAACGTAGAAGGTGCCAAAGAAAAAGCACGCCAAGGCAAACTGCTTTTCGGCACTATTGACACCTGGCTTATTTGGAAGTTATCGGGCGGTAAAATTCATATTACCGACTATACCAACGCTTCCCGCACAATGCTTTATGACATACACAATCTTTGTTGGGATAAAAAACTGCTTGAGATTTTGGATATCCCCGAAAGTATGTTACCACAGGTAAAACCGTGTAGCGAAATTTACGGCACAGTTAATATTTTAGGTTATGACACCGTAATTTCAGGTATTGCGGGCGACCAACAAGCCGCGCTTTTCGGTCAACGCTGTTTTGAAAGCGGCGATATTAAAAACACCTACGGCACAGGCTGTTTCTTGCTTATGAACACAGGCGAAAAAGCGTATAAAAGCCAAAACGGACTGCTTACCACCATTGCTGCATCCTACGGCGGTAAAATTAATTACGCGCTTGAAGGCAGCGTTTTCGTGGGTGGCGCGGTTATTCAGTGGTTGCGTGACGAATTAAAGCTTATTAAAACCGCACCCCAAAGCGAAAAATACGCCACACGCGTTTCTGACAACGGCGGCGTATATATTGTTCCCGCGTTTGCAGGCCTTGGCGCGCCATATTGGGATATGTACGCCAAAGGTACGATTTGCGGGCTTACCCGTGGCAGTAATAAAAACCACATTGTACGCGCCTGCCTTGAAGCAATTGCTTACCAAACCAACGATTTAATTACCGCACTTAAGGCCGACACTAATTTAGAGATTAATTCACTTTTAGCTGACGGCGGCGCGGCAAGAAACAAATTCCTAATGCAATTTCAAGCAGACATATCCGCCACAAACGTTATTTGCCCCGAATCAAGCGAAGCCACAGCTTTAGGTGCCGCTTTCCTTGCAGGTTTGGCGGTTGGAATGTGGCAAGACACCGACGAAATTCGCAAAATAGGGATAAATAAAACCACCTTTGCCCCACAAATTGAAGAATCGCAAAAGCAAAAACTACTCAACGGTTGGCAAAAGGCGGTAAACGCGGCAAAAGCCTTTATTTAAGGGGTGCTTTTATGAATTACGAAATCAAGGCATTATCGGTACCAAGTAGCGACAACATCCATACCCTTTCGGGTAAAATTTTTATCCCCACAGGCGAAATTAAGGGACTTTTTCACATTGTTCACGGCATGACCGAATATATCGACCGTTATGACCATTTGTTAGGCTTTTTAGCCGAAAACGGCTACGTTGCCTTTGGTTTTGATAACTTAGGTCACGGTAAAACCGCACGAAATCAAGATGAACTTGGCTTTATCGCCCACAAAAACGGTTGGAAATATCTTATACACGATGTTTTTGCCTTCGCGGGTGCAGTGAAAAAGCTATATCCCGATAAAGAGCTTATACTAATGGGGCATTCAATGGGTTCGTTTATTACCCGACTTGCCGTTGTATATAACCCCAATTTTTACCAAAAGTTTATAATTTGCGGCACTTCGGGTCCAAATCCGCTCTCTAAAATCGGGCTTGGTTTGGCTAAGCTTATGCGACTTATAAACGGCGAAAAGCACATCTCTAAAACAATATTAAATCTCGCATTTGGAAGCTATAACAAACGTTTCGAAGGTACTACTCAGTACGAATGGCTTACCAAAGACCGTGAAATTATAGATAAATACATAAGCGACCCATTTTGCACCTTTAAATTTACCATATCTGCCATGATAGATTTAATGACACTTTTAGATGCTTCTAACGGCCGCGAATGGTTTAAAAAGATAGATAAAAATCTTCCCATTTTCATAATTTCGGGCGAGGACGACCCTGTTGGCAACTATGGTAAGGGTGTTACCGAAGTTTACGATAAATTAAAAACTCAAAACGCTGATGCAACCCTTAAACTATACAAAAACTGCCGTCATGAAATTCATAACGACAGTTGTAAGGATGAAATGTTTAGCGATATATTAAACTTTATTTCTTAAAATAATTCGGTTGAAAGATAACGGGAAGCGGTATCGGGGAAAACAACCACAATGTTTTTGCCCTGCATATCGCTTTCTTTTGCAAGGCTTAC
>JAZRBQ010000011.1:0-10584 GCA_045635145.1 Acutalibacteraceae bacterium
GCCTTTTCTATTTCACGATAAGAAAGCTGTGCTAAGGCAATTTTACTTTCTTGCGCACGCAATAATTCCTTAGAGCTATTTAAAGTGTGTAACCAAAGACCGATTTCAAGCTCTTTCTTTTTAGCCGCTAGTTCTAAAAACTTTTGCGCCTTTTCACTTTGTTGAGCCAAAGGACCCACGCGGGCTTCCAATTCATCAACAATATCGTGCAAACGCAAAAGATTATCTTCAGCCGCAGTTAATTTTCTTTCGGCTTCTAGTTTACGGTAACGGTATTTAGAAATACCTGCCGCTTCTTCAAAAATATCACGGCGTTCACCTGATTTGGAGCTGATAATATTATCAATCTTACCCTGACCAATCATAGAATAACCGTCACGGCCAAGACCTGTATCCATAAATAATTCGTGAATATCCTTAAGACGAACCGATACGTTGTTTATAGCATATTCACTTTCGTGAGAACGATAGTAACGACGTGTAATAGAAACAAAATCGTTATCAAAATTCAAAGAACGGTCGGTGTTATTAATATTTAAAGTAACTTCACAAAAACCGTGGGGACGGCGTGTTTCGGTACCGCCGAAAATAACGTCTTCCATAGACTGACCGCGAAGACTTTTGGTTGACTGTTCACCCAAAACCCAACGCACCGCGTCAGAAATGTTACTTTTACCGCTACCGTTAGGTCCTACAACGGCAGTAATACCTTTGCCAAACTTTAAAACGGTTTTATCGGCAAAGGATTTAAAGCCCTGTATTTCAATGGAACTTAAGAGCATTATAACACTTTCCTTTCTATTCTAAATTCTAAATCAGACAGTTTTTCATCAACCATAACCTTACAGTCAAAACCGCGTGATTTTAAATACTTAAGGTTGGATTTGCGTTGTCCTGTCATTTTTGAAACGTCGCTTTTGCCAACGTAAATCACATATTCACCCTCTGAAAAAAGGTGTGTTAAAACCTTTGAAAGCATAATTTGTGATTGGCAAAGCTCACTAAACGCGGGGTGCCAAGGCCCCGCAAGGTAGGCATCCTTTTCGATTGAGTGAAGACCCAATCTTATAACCCTTATATTTTCCTTAGCGAGCATCAAATATAACTTTGAGCAAATTTTAACAGCCTCACTCAAGGTTTGGGGTTTATAAATTCCGTCGATATAAAGCGCCGCCAAGTCGGTATCCTTAAGCACGATAGTTGGATATATACGCACGGTGTCTGGCTTTATTTCAATGATTTTACGAACCGTACGTTCGAGTGAATCGTTATCATCAGCATAAAGGCCGGTCATTATTTGAAGACCTAATTCAAAGCCGTACTTTTTAATCATTTTTGAGGCAATCTCAACGTCTTTTGCAGTATGACCTCGGTTGTTCATTTTTAAAACGTGATTATTAAAGGTTTGAGCACCAAGCTCAATCGCGGTCACGTTGTATTCCCTCAAAAGTTCCAAAATCTCATCATCAATAGCGTCAGGACGGGTGGAAATTCTAATACCCTTAACCAAACCGATTCTCACAAATGATGATGCCGCTTCTAACAATGAAATCATATAATTTCGGTTAATAGCGGTAAAACTCCCCCCGAAAAAGGCAATTTCGGTTGTGGTAGAATCATAATTTTTAGATTTTACCGCCGTAATTACTGCTTGTTCAACATCGTTAGCATTTGGAGCATTACAAGTGCCTGTTATATACCTTTGGTTGCAAAAGCTACACTTATTAGGGCAACCAATATGTGGCACAAATATTGAAATATTTGAATGCTTTTTGCTCATATTTTAGCACCCATAAGCTCAAGCGCCTGTTTAGCAGCCATTTGTTCGGCCTGTTTTTTATTTTTGCCCGTTCCAACACCTATCACGTTGGAATTAAGATGTACTTCAACTTCAAAAACTTTGTTGTGGTCAGGGCCGCTTTCGCTTTTAAGAATATAGGTAACCGATTCTTCAGGATTTTGTTGAATAATCTCCTGCAAGGTGGTTTTATAATCCTTAAAAACATCATCGTCTTTATTTTCAAGTTCAGCAGTAATAAATCGTAAAACGTGAGCTTTGGCGGGTTCAATACCACCGTCAAGATAAATCGCGGCAAGTACCGCTTCAAAAGCGTCAGCCAAAATTGAATCGCGTTCTCTACCGCCGCCCTTTTCTTCGCCACGGCCCAAGTTTAAAAATTTTCCCAATCCCAACTCACGCGAAAAGGCACAAAGCGACTTTTCACAAACAAGCGAAGCGCGAAGTTTTGTAAGTTCACCTTCTGGAATAGTTTTGAAATTAGTAAAAAGATATTCAGCAACGATTATTGATAAAACCGAATCCCCTAAAAATTCCAATCGCTCGTTTGAAGTGATACCATTTCTTACTTCGTTTGCGTAAGAAGAATGAGTAAGCGCATTCTCAAGCAATTTTATGTTATTAAATTTGTAACCAAGTTTTTGTTGTAAAACTTCCATTATAATTTAATCCTTAATTTTAAATTTCTAAAAGAGCTGTAGTTATATTTTCAATAACACCGTTTTGAGTAAAAGCAACAGCCTGCTTTATAGCATTTTTAATTGCCTTTGCATCAGAATTACCGTGAGCTTTAATAACGGTCTTGCGAACACCTAAAAGTGGCGCACCGCCAACCTCACTGCTATCCATCATAGCCTTTAATGAGTATAAATCCTTCTTTATTACAAGAGCCGCTAGTTTATTCTTTAAGCTTTTGTATAAGGCATTTTTAACCAATTTGAAGAATGTAGTAGCTGTACCTTCAATAAGCTTTAATGCAATATTACCTGTAAAGCCGTCGGTAATAACAGCGTCGCAAACACCCTTAGGCATCTCGCGTGATTCAATATTACCAACAAAATTGATGGGGGCATTTTCTAAAAGTTTATAAGCTTCCTTTTGAAGCTCGCCGCCCTTGGTGTCTTCGGCACCGATATTTAAAAGACCGATTGTAGCATTTTCCTTGCCTTCAACGCCCTTTAAATAGGCACTTGCCATTACACCAAACTGACAAAGCATTTCGGGTCTGCATTCGGCATTAGCGCCCATATCCATAAGCATATAATGACCGTTAGGTGACGGAATCATACCTGCAAGTGCGGGACGCTTAACACCCTTAATACGTTTAACAATAAGTGTGCCGCCAACCACGATAGCACCTGTAGAGCCTGCCGATACAAAGGCATCTGCCCTATCTTCAGCCAATTCTTTAAACGCCAAAGCCATTGAAGACTCTTTATGTGCTTTTAAAAGTGTGGTAGGGTCGTCGTGCATATCAATAACATCGGTACAATGCACAATTTGTAAATCGCCGTAAAACTGTAAATTATTTTCCTTAATAATGCTATTTATTGTTTCTTCATTACCTGTAAGGGTAATATCAACCTTAAGTTCATTAGAGGCTAAAGCCGCACCCTTTACAATTTCTAAAGGTGCGTTATCGCCACCAAAAGCATCTACAACAACACGCATTTTAATTCTCCTTATTATTAAACCAATTAAGCGAACGCTCGGCTAACGCCATATAGCGTTCTCTTTTATCACGAATTTTATTTTCAAGTGGTGGAATTATACCAAAATTAGCACCCATGGGTTGAAAATTCTCAACCGTTTCATCTGTAATATAACCAAGCAAGGCGCCGAGCATAGTGTATTTCGGTAAAACAAGGGGTTCTTCCCCCTTCAACCTTCTTACTGCATTTATACCTGCAATAATACCGCTTGAAGCCGATTCCATATATCCTTCAACGCCCGAAAGCTGACCCGCAAAGAAAACGTTAGGATATTTCTTTAAAGACAAATCGGTATTCAAAAGTTTGGGTGAGTTTATAAAGGTATTTCGGTGCATAACACCATAGCGCACGAAATCGGCATTTTTTAATGCCGGTATCATTGAAAATACCCTTTTTTGCTCGGGGAATTTTAGGTTAGTTTGAAAACCGACAAGGTTATAAAGTGAACCTTCGGCATTTTCACGTCGCAACTGCACCACAGCCCAAGGTCTATGACCTGTTTTAGGGTCGCGAAGACCTACAGGCTTCAACGGACCGAAACGGATTGAATCTTCCCCGCGTTTTGCCAAAACTTCTACAGGCATACAGCCTTCGTAAACCGTAATCGGCTTGTCAAATTCAGAAAGCAGGGCGCTTTCGGCATTTATAAGCTCACGGTGGAAATTTTCATACTCTTCCTTATTCATTGGGCAATTTATATAATCATCCGTACCCTTGCCATAGCGTGAAGCATAAAAAGCCGAATCAAAATCCACACTTTCCTTTGTAACAATAGGTGCGGCGGCATCATAAAAGCTTAAATTTTCGCTATCACACATACGGGCAATTTCATCAGCTAAGCCACCGTCGGTCAAGGGGCCTGTTGCCACAACTGTAATTTGGTCGCTAGGAAGGGTTGTTACAACTTCATTTTTAACCGTAATGTTCGGGTGGTTTTTAACTGTTTCGGTAATAACACTTGAAAAAATATCACGGTCAACCGCCAAAGCACCACCTGCCGCTACCGAACATTTTTCGGCAGCCTTCATACAAACCGAGCCAAAACGACGCATTTCTTCCTTTAAAAGCCCTGCTGCCGAATCAACACGCGCCGCTTTTAAAGAATTTGAGCAAACAAGCTCGGCAAAATTATCACTTTTATGAGCGGGAGTTTTCTTTAAAGGTTTCATTTCAATCAAATCAACCTTAACACCCATATTTGCAATTTGCATGGCTGCCTCGCAACCAGCAAGACCTGCACCGATAACAGTGATTTTTTCCATTTTATTTTTCCTTTTTATCCTTGTTTCTTGAAGGGCAGTTAGAATTCATGCAATATTTTCTGCCACGAATTCCGTTAATAATATATCCGCCGCATTCTGAGCAAATATCGCCCGTCGGAATACCGGGAGACGCAAAATCACACTTGGGGTAGTTGGTACAGCCATAGAACTTTTTACCCTTTTTAGAAATACGCTTTATAAGCTTAGAGCCACACTTGGGACAGGGTTGTGTAACTTCATCCTCAGGAACAGGCTTTGTGTTTTTACATTCGGGGTAACCGGGGCAAGCCAAGAACTTACCGAAACGGCTGCTCTTAACTACCATTTTTTTGCCGCATTTTTCGCAAATAACGTCGGTTTCAACGTCGGGTACTTTAACCTTTTTGCCATTAAGCGAAACTTCAGCCTTTTTATAATAATTTTCAAACTCTTTATAGAAATTAGAGATTGTATCGGTCCAATCAAGTTCGCCAGCGCCTATTTTGTCAAGCTTAACTTCAAGAGCTGCAGTAAATTTAACGTCAAAAATCTTGTTAAAGAACTGCACCATAAGGTCAGAAACCACCTTGCCAAGCTCGGTAGGCTTTAAGGTCTTCTTTTCCCTTTCAATATAATCCTTGCCCATAATGTTAGTAAGAATAGGTGCATAGGTCGAAGGACGACCAATACCGTTTTCGTCCAACGCTTTAATAAGTGTAGGTTCGGTATAACGTGCGGGGGGTTGAGTAAAGTGCTGATTAGGAATCAAATCACGAAGCTTTAATACTTCGCCTTCTGCCATTTCGGGCAAATTACTTTCCTTAGCCTCTTCTTCGTCCTTGCCTTCAACGTAAAGCTTTGTAAAGCCGTCAAACTTAACCGAATAACCGCTAGCCTTAAATAAATAACCGTTAGCGGTAATATCAACATTAACAGTATCCTGCACACAAGCCGACATCAAGGAAGCAATAAAGCGTTCCCAAATAAGCTTATAAAGCTTATATTGCTCGGTTGTAAGTGAATCCTTAACACTGTCGGGTGTTATAAAAATATCGGTCGGGCGGATAGCTTCGTGAGCATCCTGCGCGCCGTTTTTAGATTTATAATAACGCGGCTTTGAAGGTAAATATTTATCGCCAAATGTAGCAGAAATATATTTATTTGCCGCTGCTCTTGCTTCTTCTGAAATACGAAGCGAGTCGGTACGCATATAGGTTATAAGACCGGTTGTACCGATACCGCTTAAATCAATACCTTCGTATAATTGCTGTGCAATACGCATTGTGCGTTGACCTGTAAAGCTGAGCTTACGTGAAGCTTCTTGTTGAAGGGTTGATGTGATAAATGGCGGTGCGGGTAACTTATTACGCTTGCCCTTTTTAATATCGGTAACAGTGTATTGAGCATTTTCCAAATTAGCTAAAATTGTATTAGCCTCTTGCTCGTTTGCAATTAATTCAATCTTGCCGTTTTGGTCGCCATAAAGCTTTGCAGTAAATGTCTTTCTACCCGAAGCAAGTTTCGCATCAACCGACCAATATTCAGTAGATTGGAACTTTTCAATTTCGCGTTCACGCTCAACAATAAGGCGAAGCGCTACGGTTTGAACGCGGCCTGCTGACAAACCGCTCTTAACCTTTTTCCACAAAAGCGGACTTAATTTATAGCCAACAATTCTGTCGAGTACACGACGCGCTTGTTGAGCCGAAACTAAATCCATATCAATTCTTCTTGGAACCTTGATACCTGCTTGAACAGCGGATTTTGTAATTTCGTTAAAGGTTACACGGTTGGTATCTTCAAGGCTTAAGCCTAAAATTTGTGCCAAATGCCAAGAAATTGCCTCACCCTCTCTATCAGGGTCGGTCGCGAGATAAACTTCGTCGCTGTTTGCGGCGGCTTCTTTTAAGGATTTAATTAAATCCTTTTTGTCTGCCATATTTATATACTGCGGTGCAAAATCATTATCAACATCCACGCCAAGCTTTGATTTCGGCAAATCGCGTACATGTCCCTTTGAAGCCATAACTTCATAATCGGCACCCAAATATTTCTTAATACCTTTAATTTTAGAAGGTGACTCTACGATTAAAAGCTTTGACATAATCAAACTCCTTTTCTAACATACCTCATACTGTCCACCGGGTAAGGCTCTTATAATAAACTCCATTTCAAGCTCGGTTAAAGCCGAAAGTAATTTACCCGAATCTAACCCTGTGTTCAGTTCATCAGGATAAAATCTGTGCGTATCTAAATAATTATATACTATTTTTGCTTCATTTGAAAGTGTTTCATTCAATATTTTTTTATTTTTTTGCGGTTTTTGTGGCTTTGGCTCTTTTTTATAAGCCTTTTCTATATCGATTTTATCGGGGAATAACCCTATGTATTCACCAAAAATATCACTAGCATCCAAAAGCGGCTTTGCACCGTCACGCAAAAGCGCGTTAGAGCCTTTATATTCCTGAGCTTCGGGTGAACCCGGGATTACGAAAACGTCCCTACCCTGTTCTAGCGCGTGATTAGCGGTTAAAAGCGCACCGCTACGCTTACCCGCCTCAACCACAACCGTACCCAAAGAAAGCGCTGATATAAGCCTGTTTCTTACCGGGAAGGTGTAGCGTGTTATCGGTGTATCTGGCGGATATTCACTTATCAAACAACCGCAATTTGCAATATGCTCCCTTAAAGCGCGGTTTTCTTCCAGATAACTGACGTTAAAACCACAACCCATTACAAGTACAGTTTTAGCATTTGCCTTTAATGCGCCAATGTGTGCATAGGTGTCACTACCAACAGCACCGCCGCTTACAACGGTAAATCCCGCTTTCCCAAGGCGGTAACCCAAGGAATACGCCGCCTTTTTGCCAAATTCCGAAACCTTACGCGGTCCCACAATAGAAATAACGGGGTTGTTATCAAAATCGGGCAATCTTCCCCTTAGATAAAGCACCATAGGCGGTGACGGAATGGCTTTTAACGTTTCAGGGAAATTATCGTCATCATATTTAACGAGCAAAACGCCCATACGCTTACATTTTTCAATGATTGCAACGGCAGCCTCAATTGGTGTTTTGCTCATTTTATCAAGCTCACCCTTTGAAAAGTAGCCAACCTTTTTGCGTTCGGGTTGCGACATTGAATAAATATCCAAAGGCATTAGCGCATCTTCAAGCAAATGCTCAAAGGTTTTACTGCCTTGTCCCAAACAAAGCTGAAGCCAAACGTAATATTTCATTTCATCATTTCCCAAATAGAAATTGCTGCCGCGGTTGCCGCATTAAGCGATTCGGCTTTACCTGTCATTTTAATAGTGATTTTCTCGCTTGCTACCGCTTTAGCTTCGGTTGTTAAGCCGTTAGCCTCGTTACCAATCATAACAACCGAGCCATCACAAAAATCGACGTCGGTAATAGATTTGGCATTACTATCAACAACACAAGCGTAAGACTTTAAGCCCGAATTTTTAATACCCTCTACAAAGTCGTTCATAATAATTATCGGCATACGAAGAAGCGTACCCATAGAAGCGCGCAAAGACTTTGGCGAATAGGGGTCACAGCCGTTTGCCGACAAAATAATACCGCTAACACCCAAGGCTTCGGCTGTGCGGCTTACGGCGCCCAAATTTGAAGGGTCGTTAATATTTTCAAGCGCAACATACCTACCGCAAGGGTCAATTACAGTATTTTTCGCGGGCATTTTACAAAGCGCAATAACCCCTTGAGGCGAGGTTGTATCGCTTATTTTTTTAAAAAGACTATCGGGTATTCTAAAGCATTCCAAAGAATTAAAAGAAAGCTTTTGTACCTTATCTTCATACTTTGAAAAAGCAGTTTCACTAACAATTAACTTATCAAACTTTATTGAGCAAGTGAGTGCATCGTCGCAAATTCTAAGTCCTTCAAGCACGAATAAATTATGTTCTTTTCTAGCTGAAGAAGAGCCCTGCAAAGCGCAAACAAGTTTGATAAGTGAATTGTCTTTACTGGTAATAATTTTGAAATTTTCCATTTTTTCACCTTCTTTAAAAATGAAAAAGTCGCCCGAGAGAGTTTTCACTCGGGCGAAATTAATTATTTTTCAAGAGCCTTTTTAGCAGCCTTAACTAATGTAGCAAAACCCTTTGCATCGTTAACTGCAAGGTCAGCCAACATCTTACGGTTGATTTCGATACCAGCCTTGTTAAGACCGTTGATGAATGAAGAATAGTTCATATCATTCATTTTGCAAGCAGCAGAGATACGGGTAATCCAAAGACGACGGAAGTCACGCTTCTTAAGTCTTCTACCAATGTATGCATAGTTGCCTGATTTCATAACTGCTTCTTTAGCAGTCTTAAAAAGCTTAGACTTAGCGCCAAAGTAGCCCTTAGCAAGCTTTAATACTTTATTTCTTCTTTTGCGTGTTGCTAACGCACCTTTAATACGTGCCATTTACTTTTCCTCCTATTAGCCTTTTCCTTATTTATAAGGAATCAATTTCTTGATTGTTGCGGTGTTTGTTACATCTGCAACTGCAGTCTTACGAAGATTTCTCTTACGCTTGGTTGTCTTCTTGTTAAGAATGTGCGACTTGAAAGCATGAGCACGTTTAACCTTGCCGTTTTTTGTGAGTTTGAAGCGCTTCTTTGCGCCGCTGTGTGTTTTAATCTTAGGCATTTTAGTCCCTCCAAATATTTTTTAAACTACATTATTTACTTGATTTCGGAGCCAAGAACATAAGCATATTACGACCTTCCATCTTGGGTTGTTTTTCAACAGTGCAATGGTCAGCACAGAAATCAGCAAAACGATTCATTAAATCAAGTGCGATATCGGGGTGTCCCATTTCACGACCGCGGAAACGGATTGTAACCTTAACCTTATTGCCGCCGTCTAAAAACTTGATTGCGTGCTTAGCCTTGGTTTCAAAATCGTGAGTGTCGATACCCAAACCGATAATACGGATTTCCTTGGTTTCGATTATCTTTTGGTTTTTCTTGGCTTCCTTTTCACGCTTAGCCTGTTCAAAACGGTACTTACCGTAATCCATAATTTTACAAACGGGCGGTTGAGCGTTAGGAGAAATACATACCAAATCCAAATCCTTGGCATAAGCCTCCTGCAAAGCCTGTGAAACAGGGATAATCCCTATTTGTGAGCCGTCAGACGAGATAACTCGAACTTCCTTAAATTTAATGCCTTCGTTTATTGCGAGTTCTTTACTGCTGATGTCAATGCACCTCCGAAAAAGTTTATGTGTTTTTATAAAACAAAAGCGTGGACGCAATACGTCCACGCATAAGAATACCAAAGAAATTTTAGTAACTTATTAACCCTTTTAAACGAAATCTGAGGGTGAGGACGCAAGGCGTACTACTTTGTTGTCATAAATATTATACACACTTTTTATTATTTGTCAAGTGCTTTTTTCAAATTTTCTTTCCTGTCGGTCTTTTCCCAAGGTAATTCGATATCGGTTCTACCCATATGACCGTAAGCAGCGGTTTGACGATAAATCGGACGGCGCAAATCAAGGGTGTCAATAATAGCCGAAGGTCTTAAATCGAACACCTTTTGTACAGCTTCGGCAATCACTTCATCAGAAGCTACGCCTGTGCCAAAGGTATCAACCATAACCGATACCGGCTTTGCCACACCAATAGCGTAAGCTAACTGAATTTCGCACTTGCGGGCAAGCTTTGCCGCAACGATGTTTTTAGCAACGTAACGAGCAGCATAAGCGGCGCTACGGTCAACTTTTGTCGGGTCTTTACCGGAGAATGCACCGCCGCCGTGACGAGCTACACCGCCATAGGTATCAACGATAATTTTTCTACCTGTAAGACCTG
>JAZRBQ010000012.1:0-3063 GCA_045635145.1 Acutalibacteraceae bacterium
AATAGCTTTTTGTCCCGACCTTTTGGTCGGGATTTTCTTTTGCTTGTAAAAGAGAAAAATTTGTGTTATTATTTCTATATTATATATGTATAAGGAATTTTATTTATGAAAACGGATGTAATTATAATCGGTGGCGGTGCCGCAGGTCTTTGCGCGGCGGTGTATTTAAAGCAAAAATCTCCAAAAATTTCGGTAAGAATTTTGGAGTCTTTGCCGCGTGTTGGTAAAAAACTTATCGTTACAGGCAACGGCAGATGTAATATTTCAAACAAAAATATCTCTTTAGACCGCTATCACGGCGAGGATAAGGAGTTTTGCCGTTATCCTCTGGAAAAATATAATTTATCCGTTTGTGAAAAGTTTTTTGAAAGCATAGGTGTTCCTTTTATATATGAAGGGGATAAGGCTTATCCGTCTTCGCTTCAGGCGGGTTCGGTTGTTGACTGTTTGCGCTTTGCGGCAGAAGATTTGGGTGTTATTATTCATACTGATACCAAGGTTACTAATATAAATTCCTTTGGTGCCGACTATAAAGTAATTGCCGACAAGGTTAATTTTATAGCAAGTAACGTAATTATTGCTACGGGCGGACTTGCAGGCGGCGAAAAATACGGTTGTGACGGTGTTATGCAGGGTGTTTTGAAAAAAGCGGGCTTTGAAGTTTCAAAGACCACTCCATCTATCGTTCAAATTAAAACGGTTAACGATATCACAAAACAGCTTAAGGGTATTAAGGTTGATGCAAATGTAACCTTAAAAACTTCCCGAAAAGTTATACGTCAGGATTTTGGCGAGGTATTGTTTACCGATTACGGTCTTTCAGGACCGCCTGTAATGCAAATCTCACGCGAGGTTGCACGCTGTAATGAAGATATGTATCTAAGCTTAGATTTGATGCCGGCTATCGATTTTGATTCGCTTTGCGCGATTATTAAAAAACGCATTTCTATAATGCCAAATAGAACGCTTGAAGAATTTTTTACAGGCATGTTCAATAAGCGCGTTGGTCAGGTGATTTTGAAAATGGCAGGCTTTAAGTTGACCCAAAGGGCTTTGGAAATTGACGATAAGGCTGTTTGCAAAATCGCACATAATATAAAAAATACGGAATTTGCTGTTACTGGTAGCACGGGCTTTGCAAACGCACAGGTCACAGCGGGCGGTATTAAAACAAAACAGTTTAATTCACACACAATGGAATCGAAGGATTGCAAGGGACTTTACTGTATTGGCGAAATTTTGGATATCGACGGCGACTGCGGCGGTTTTAATTTGCAATGGGCGTGGAGCAGTGCGATGTCCGCGGTTGATGCTATTCTTGGTGAAAATAAATGATTTTAATAAATAATGTAAAGCTTTCGCTTGATGCTAATTTCGAAAACTTAAAATCCGAAGTTGAAAAAACGCTTGGATTTAAATTTCAAAATGTGTATTTATATAGGAAATCGGTCGATGCACGACGTAAGGATAACCTGCATTTTTGTTGCTCGGTTTTGGCCGAATGCAAAAATGAACAGGTAGCACTTAAAAAGCTTAAAAATGCACAAATATATATAAATAAGGAATACGAGTGGAAAAAGGCGGAAAATCCAACCCAAAAACCGCCCGTAGTGGTAGGCTTTGGACCTTGCGGTATGTTTTGTGCCTTGGCAGTTGCGCGCGCAGGTCTTAAACCAATTGTAATTGAACGCGGCAAAGATGCCGACTCGCGACAAAAAGATGTTGATGAGTTTTTGTCAGGCGGTAGTTTTAATCCCGAATCAAACGTACAATTTGGCGAAGGCGGTGCCGGTACTTTTTCAGACGGCAAGCTTAATTCTGGCATTAAAGACCCACGCTGCCGCGCGGTTTTAAAGGAATTTGTTTCGCACGGCGCCAATCCAAAGATACTTACCGATGCAAAACCTCATATCGGTACCGATGTTTTGGTAGGTGTGGTTAAGAGTATCCGTAACGAGATTATTTCGCTCGGCGGCAAGGTGCTTTTTGAAACTAAGCTTCAAAAAATCAATACATATAATAATATGGTATCTTCTGTAACGGCAAATGATATGGATATTTCCTGTGATAAGGTTATCTTAGCTACGGGACATTCGGCAAGGGACGTATTCGAATTTTTACGCGATAATGGAATTGCAATGGAACGTAAGCCTTTTTCCGTTGGTGTTAGAATTGAACATTTGCAGCAAGATATAAACAAGGCACTTTACGGCAAGTTTTATAATCATCCTAAATTGTCTGCAGCGGATTATAAATTAGCAACCCATCTTGAAAACGGCAGAGGTGTATATACATTTTGTATGTGTCCCGGCGGCGAGGTTATTAACGCTTCGAGCGAAAAAGGTGGCCTTGCGGTTAACGGTATGAGTAATTCTAAGCGTGATGGTATTAATGCGAACAGCGCGGTGCTGGTAGGTGTTAACCCTGATGATTTTGTGGGTGACGACGTTTTGGCTGGGTGCGAATTCCAACGTGTTATCGAACAAAAGGCTTATAACATTGCAAATGGCAAAGTACCTATAACTACGGTTGGGCATTTGGTTTTCGACGAAGACTTTAAAGTCACAAAGGTTAAACCTACTGTTAAACCGCAGTATGTAGCGGCAGAGTTTGCGGATATATTTCCACATTATATAATAGACAGTTTAAAACAGGGACTTTTGGAATTTGATAAAAAGATTAAGGGCTTTGCTGACAAAGCGGCAATACTTACTGCACCCGAAACCAGAAGTTCTTCGCCTGTAAGAATTTTGCGCGGTGAAGATTATCAAAGCTTAACGCTTAAAGGTTTATACCCCGCGGGTGAAGGCGCAGGATATGCCGGTGGTATAATGTCGGCCGCGGTTGATGGCATTAAAATTGCCGAAACTATAATAAATTGCTAAAATGCCTAAAATCTGTTCTTTTTTTGTCAACAAAAAAGCATTTTTCGACAAAGAAAAATTTTTTTAAAAAAAGTTTAAAAAAAGTGTTGACAAAAGGGGTATGGTGTGGTATTATACTCTAGCGCCTGTGAGGAACGGGCCGCAAACGAACCTTGAAAATTAAACAACGACAATAATA
>JAZRBQ010000013.1:0-3756 GCA_045635145.1 Acutalibacteraceae bacterium
CCTTGCTTGTTGTAGCGTCGGAGGTCTTAACCTTTTTGTAGGTGTGGTCTGCTACCTTGCGTGTTGTGCCACAAATATTACACTTTGTATCACAAGCATTATCATAATCGTGGTCTGAAGGCTTACGTCCTTCTCCACATACGTTACAGTCAGCATCACAAGAATTATCATATGTATGCGGTACAGTAAAGGTCAAACTGTCAGCCGATGGGATCGAAGCATCGTCGCCGCCCTTGGTACCGCTAAGTGTCACCTTAAAATATGTTGCTTTATCGGCGCTGCTTAAATCCATCATATTATAGGTGCCACTACCTTGCCAATGTGAACCGCCTACATAATCGCCGTTATCGTCAAAGAACTGAACGTATATACGGCTGTTTTCAGCAACCTTTATTTTTTCAATATCAGCCACTTTATATATACCTAATGTATAAAGGCGTGTTGCGTGTGAACCGACACAGTTTTCAAGTGTGGTTGTACCAACAGTACCGTTGACCGTACCTGATGCCAAAGCAGGAATTATATCACAACCGTTAATAATATCTATACCAAGGCTACGAACAGCGCCACAATCGTTACAATTTGCATCGGTTTCACCGTCGTAGATATGATTCGTGCAGGGCTCAACCATAATTTCATATTGACCCGCACCAAGCCTTAATATACCGCCTTTAGATTTAACAGCCGTTCCGTTCGCAGCTTTTGCCTTTGCAATATAGCCTTTTTCTACAGCAAATTCGCCCTTAACCTTAGTGGGTGTTACGGTAGCTTCGGTTGATTTGTTGTTAAGTACCCAAGTTTTAGAAAGAACATAACTTGAAAGGCCCATTGAAGAGCGTTCAATAGTGGTAGCGGTATTATTATTGATAAAATTAAAATATCCGTTACTGCCTAAAACAAGACTTTCACCCTTTGTAAATTGGAACGGCTCAACACGTTCGGTAGTAATATTAAGCGCTTTATTGAAAACAGTTTCACCATATTGTATAGCACCCAAACTTAAAAGATAACCGCTGGAATTAGGGTCGCCGTCAGTACCGTTAAAATTAAGATTATAATCTTCATAATACGTTACGGTGTTCCATACGCTGCCTAAACCTAGTTTGCGAATAACGCCGTTAATATTTGTGTTAACTTCTTTGGTAACATTAAGTATTTTTGTGCCGTGCGCCAAATGAACGTCAACCTCTTCAAATGTAAAGCGGCCGTTAAAAGTAACCGAATTACCACCAAAACCAAAATATCTCCAAACACCTTCAGCATCAATAATAACGTTATCAAATACTGTGGGTCCTCCAAGTACCATATCTCCCTTAGTTTCTACACTGGCAGCACCTGTGCTATTGCTATATCCGTAAGATGATATTACTAAAGTGAAATCGTGCTTTTGAAGTGCAGCACTGCTTGCAGTAAACCTTACATTACCGGTAATATTTACTGTAACAGTATCGCCCTTTTTAGCACCTGATTCATTGGCCAATTCGATAGCTTTATTGATAGTAGCAAGTGGATATTTTGTATTACGGCCATGGTTTGAATCGTTACCGCCATTTGCCGCAGGATAAACAAAATATGTCAATGGTCCATCCGCAGCCGCACAAAGCCAACAGTTGCCGTCTTCGTCATAATCATGACCTAATGCATCAACGTATTGGTCTTTATAGCTATAACCACAGTCAACACAAGTATATGTTGTATATCCGCTTTCAGTACAAGTGGGAGCAGTAACAACGCCTTGCGGTTTGTTGAGCACGTCTTGAGCAACAAGCTTATCACTTGTAACGCCTGTAATATATTCAGGCATATTTAAAAGGGTCTCTTCATCATTGATAGTATAAACTTCTAAAGCAAAATTGTTATTTTGGGCAAGTTCAATACCGTGTTCGGTTAAAGAAGAATAATTAACGTCTAAAAACACATCGTTAAGAGAAGTTTCAATGCTTATAGCCTTATTTATCAAGGAACTGCTTATGTCATTTCCCCAAAGAAGACCAAGACGAGCATAAGGGTCGCAATCGTTCACGTAAAACAGTAGGTCGTGAGTAAATGATATCCAGGTGCATTGACGAAGCATATCATATTCTTTCACAATATTTACAAGTTGTCTAATTCTTTCTCGAGTAAAATTACCTTGTTTAAGCTCAATATAAGGATGAATATCAAGCTGCGCACAATGGGCAATAAACTCTTCAAAAGTGGGGATTTTAGTACCCTTGAACTCCGGACCCTTCCAACTGCCATAATCATATTGTAGCAATTGTTGATAAGTCATTCTAGTAACTAAACCTGTGCCATTACTTGTATGACTAATGTCTTCAAGGTGCATTAAAACAGGCACACCGTCACTCGTATAAGAAACATCACATTCGGTGTAATAAAAGCCCTTTTCCTTTGCCATTGTGTAGGCAGGCAAGGTGTTTTCGGGCGCACCCCAGCTATATCCTCTATGGGCAACCGAATTAACCTTTCGGCTGTAATTATGCCCGTTTTGACAAAGGTTTGAAGCCTTTATAGTAGTTTCGGCAGCATTGGTTGTGAAGACAGTCATAGGAACTATAGTCAATACCATTACAAGCGCCAAAAGACAACTGATAACTTTTTTGTTAAGCATTTTCATTTTACTTCTCCTACTAAAAATTAGATAACATGATAGAAATACGAAGAAATTTGCGAATTATATGGGTAGTGTATTCCCTTAGTAGTATAACATAGGCGCAATTATAACACAAGAAAATTTTGTAAAAACACCCGCCAAAAACTTGGCGGGTAGAAATAAAAAACTAATTTATCGGCACTAGGATTATTTTTTTATCCTTTAAACTTTCCTTTTCAATACCGTTTATTTTTGCTATTTCTTCGGTAGATGCGTTATATTTTTTAGCAATTTCCCAAATCGTTTCATCCTTATTCAAAAAGCATATGACCGCGCCACCTTTTTTGGCTTTTACGCAAGGTTTAGTTGTGTCAATTTTAATATCGGTTATAAGCGAAATATCGCTTTTTTCATAAACCGCGCCCATAACACAAACTTCTATTCTAATTTCCAAGGTATTTGCCGACAAAATGGTATATCCAATCGATAAAATTTCAATATCAGGGTTAAAGTACAAACTGTCGCTATCGCAGTTTAGCGGATAGTTAAATTCAAATTCAAGCGGTTTTTCATAAAAGCTTACGTTATCATTTTGGTCACAGGCGATAATACCCACAAGTAACAATGCCGAAAGGTTAATATTACCGTTAGCCAAGGTTACCTTTGGGCTTCCCTTTTCACACCAAATATCTATGACCGAGCTTATGTCCTCCATAAGCTCTACATTACGCTTGAAAAGGCAATTTTCCTTAACGTTTTGGCGAATTTTATTAAACCTTACTTGATTTTGGGTTAAAGCGGTTTGATATTTGGTTGAAAAAGCATCTTCAATTACCGCAATTTCGTTTACACAATAGCTTTCACACAAAAGGCAAACCTTTGCATTAAAGGTTAAGCTTCGGCATTCGCCACCCAAGGAGTTTGCTGGACGAACTTCTAAAAAGACAATTTTGGCCTTAACGTCGCATTTGCAAAGCTCGGTAACACCCGCCATTTCTACAATTTGGCTGAACGGCAAAGTGGTTTTAATAAGTTGTGGAACCGCAACCCCTTCTGCCGAATATAAAACGCTTACCGCCATCTCCCCTTTTACTACTATTTTCTCGTTTAAAACCTTGCATTCGTTAATATAAGGGAAGTCGGATCGTAGCCATGTCGTTCTG
>JAZRBQ010000014.1:0-4113 GCA_045635145.1 Acutalibacteraceae bacterium
ATAACAGTCAGTTCCGTTATGAACATTCAACATGGTTGCGGAGGCTGGATATTTTGTCAATAACTTCATAAATCATTCTTAAGACTCCTCCTCTTGCGGTACCCGAAGTTCATTACGGCTTGGGGCGCCTATGAACTTCGACCGCGGCGATTCGTTTTGCTCGCTGTATCGTCCACCGGACGCGCTCGCAACCTCACCCAACGAGCCACGCTCGTCGGTCTCATCCTAAAATCACTGATTTTAACTCAACTTTCATAACCAAAAAGAAAAGACACCCTACTGGGTGTCTTTCGTTTTGGTTGCGGAGGCTGGACTTGAACCAACGACCTTCGGGTTATGAGCCCGACGAGCTACCAACTGCTCCACTCCGCGATATTTAATTTTCGCTTGCAAAATTATTATACACCATATCGGTGTTTAATGCAACCCCTTTTTGAAAATTTTTTAAAAATCTTTCGCAAATTTCGACACTTGCCTTGACTTTAAGGCTTTTCGCGTTTAAAATAAAGCCAAAATAACACTAGAGGTTTTACTATGAGAATGCGCAAGAAAAAGTATTTAAGCGAAAGGCTAAACGCCGTTTCGGACATACTTTTTAGAATTGATACTGACGACCGAAATTTTAACACCGCCATTTTAGAAAAGGAATATTTAGACCTTGCGGCTTGGTTTGGCAACAACAACCCAATTTATCTTGAAATCGGTTGTGGCAAGGGTGGTTTTGCCGCTGAGTTTGCAAAACAAAACCCCGATATTAACCTTATAGCACTTGAAAAAAGTACAAACGTTATTGTCGGCGCTTGCGAAATTGCAAAAAGCCAAAATATCCCTAATCTTCGTTTTATTTGCGGTAGTGCCGAATATATTGAAAAATATATTCCCAACTCTTGCATTGAAAGACTTTTTCTCAATTTTTCCTGCCCTTTCCCGAAAAATGCTTATGCCGTGCACCGCTTAACACACCACCGCTTTTTAAAGATTTACAAAAACATTTTGAAAAGCAAAGCCGAAATTCACCAAAAGACCGACAATATGCACTTTTTTGAATTTTCGTTGCAGGAATTTTCGCAAAACGGATTTGGTCTTAAAAACGTATCTTTAGACCTGCACTCAAGCGACTTTGAAGGCAACATTATGACCGAATACGAAAGCCGTTTTGTCGCTTTGGGTCAACCTATATATAGATTGGAAGCATTTATAAATGATTAACTTTAATATTGAAAAAATTGTCCCCTTATGTCAAGAATTTGGTGTAGAAATCACCGATAAAATTGCCGAAAACCTTAACAAATACGGCAATTTATTACTCGAATGGAACGAAAAAATTAACCTCACCGCCATTACTGAACCGGATGAGGTACTTTACAAGCATTTTTACGATTGTATTTTATTTTTCAAAAACGTTGACGTGCCGCAAAACGCTAAAATCATCGACGTTGGCACAGGCGCGGGTTTCCCTGGATTAGTGCTTAAAATCGTGCGTGAAGACCTTGAAGTAACCTTACTTGACAGCCTTAACAAGCGTATAACCTTTTTAAACGACGTTATCGAAAAGTTGGGACTTGAAAAAATAACTGCCGTTCATTCCCGTGCCGAAGACGGTGGCAAGAATCCCCTTTACCGCGAAAAATACGATATCTCCTGCGCTCGCGCAGTAGCGGCAATGCCTGTACTTCTTGAATACTGTACCCCTTTTGTAAAATTGGGCGGTAAATTTGTTTCGATGAAAGGTCCATCCGCGACAGACGAAGTGGCACTTTGCAAAAACGCAATGAAGCAATTAGGTGTGGAAAAACCCACTATCATATGCGAAACCTTAACAGGCGAAGAACAAAGAACCTTCGTTTCTTTCAAAAAAATATCGCAAACACCGCCAAAATACCCCCGCAATAGCGGAAAAATTGCAAAACAGCCCTTATAGCAGGGCTGTTTTTTGTTGTAACGGCACGAAAACTGCGACGTCTTTTTCTTTACAATTTTCCCCACTTAATTACAATTAAATTAAGGAGGGATAAAATGCCAATTATTTTTGATAAAAAGCTTTTAATGTTAAAGCCTGATGAGATAAATATTTCAGCCACACAGCCCCGCAAAAACTTTGATGAATACGAACTAAAGCTCTTAGCCGACAGCATTGCCCCCAATGGTATTATTCAGCCTTTAGCCGTGCGAAAAGGTAACGATGGTAAATACCAAATCATAGCAGGAGAAAGACGATTTCGCGCCGCAAAAATGGTGGGACTTCGCCGAATTCCTTGCGTTATTCACACCGCCGACGAACAAACCGCAGCGATACTTTCCTTAACCGAAAATTTACAACGCCAAAATTTAAGCGTTTTTGAGGAAGCGCGCGCAATTGACCGTCTTATAAACTATTACGGCATCACCCAATCCGAAGCGGCAATAAAATTAGGAATTGCACAATCCACACTTTCAAACAAATTGCGGCTTTTAAATTTGTCTGATACTATGCAGGAAAGAATTGTAAAAGCACGTCTTACCGAGCGTCACGCACGCGCACTTTTACGACTGCCCGAACACAAGCGTGACGGAGTGCTTGATTACATAATAGCCGAAGGATTAACCCTTTCCCAAACCGAAAAATATATTGAATCCCTTTTGTCGCCAAAGCCAATCGAATCCACCACACCTGAAGCCAAAAAGCCGACCCGTAAACAAGCCATTGGGGATATACGCCTATTTTACAATAGCCTTTCAAAGCTTGTAAACACGCTGCAAAGCTCGGGTATATCGGCGCGCACCCGCAAAACCGAAACTTCCAAATACATTGAATATAAAGTTCGCATTAATAAAAACGAACCTGAAAACGACGATTGTCAGCAACTAAAGATTTGCTAAAAGCTCCTGCCCAGGTAGGAGTTTTTTATTTGCAATTAGTTATACGGGATTATTCGTAAAATAAAACTTGAAAATCTTGCTAATATATAGTATTATATATAGGTTATAAGGAGGATTATATATGCCCGAATATTTAAAAATGGAAAAGGCGGACTTAAAAGCCGAATTTAATACTGTCCGCAAAGAGTATGAAGCATTACGCTCTTTACACTTGTCCCTTGATATGTCACGCGGCAAACCCGGTTTTGACAATATGGACGTTAGCGAAAAAATGTTTGACCTTGTTGGTAACGACACAGGCTTTAAAAACATCAGCGGTATTGACTGCCGTAACTACGGTGGTCTTGACGGCCTTTTAGAAATGAAAAACCTTTTCGCCCAAATTTTAGAGCTTAAGCCTGAACAAATCATCGTTGGTGGTAACTCGTCACTTAATATGATGTTTGACACTATTGCTCAAGCTATGACTCACGGTATGGGTGCTGAACCTTGGTACGAATGTAAGGACCGCAAGTTCTTATGCCCCGTCCCCGGTTATGACCGTCACTTTGCTATTACCGAATACTTTGGTTTCCAGCTTATTCCGATTGAAACCAACGAAGAAGGTCCCGATATGGACGCTGTAGAAGAATGGGTTAAAGACCCCAGCGTTAAGGGTATTTGGTGTGTTCCGAAATATTCCAACCCCGAAGGTATAACCTATTCTGACGCGGTTGTTAAAAGAATGGCAGCCTTAAGACCCGCCGCAAAGGATTTCCGTATTTTTTGGGATAACGCCTACGTTGTTCACCACATTTACGAAACTCACGACCAATTGCTTAACATTTACACCGAGTGTGTAAAGCAATGCAATCCCGATTTACCGATTATCTTTACATCATCTTCAAAAATCACATTCCCGGGTGCAGGTGTTGCGGTTCAGGCCGCAAGCCCCAACAACGTGGCAATGTTTAAAGAAAGAATGCAATACCAGACAATCGGTCCTGACAAATTGAACCAGCTTCGTCACTCACGTTTGCTTCACAACCTAAAGGACGTAGAAAAGCATATGGGCAAATTGGCTGATAAGCTTCGTCCTAAATTTGACGCTGTTTTGGCTGAGCTTGACGAAAAACTTACTGGCCTTGGCATTGCTGAATGGCGCAAACCTAACGGTGGTTACTTTATAAGCCTTTACGTGCTCCCCGGCTGTGCTACCCGCGTGGTTGAACTTTGTGCAAACGCAGGTATGACCTTAACCCCCGCAGGTGCTAC
>JAZRBQ010000015.1:0-16725 GCA_045635145.1 Acutalibacteraceae bacterium
GAGAGCCGTTAAAGGCATTTTCTTTTGAAATCGAAATACTGTTATCTTGCGGAACGCCCTCTGCCGAAAACTCAACCGAAGCGGGATTACCAAGAACCTGCGACATTTTATAATCGCCAATTCGCTTAATAATGTTGTGACGCACAAGCGGTCGGTCATTACCGCATTTAGCACCATACCATTGGTCACCAATATAAAAACGCTCGTTAATTTGATTTTGCTCATACATACCACGCTTGCCAAGTGCCGTTTTAAACTCTACACCCGATTTATATTCGGCAAAAATCTCATTAGCATTTAATGTCATATTATCAACTCCTTCTCCGTAAGGGAGAATAAATCTCCCTTACGAATTTTATTTTAGGAAACTGTAACAGTTGCTACAGCAGAGTTAATACCTGCTACACCGTCGGCAATAACCTTTACGAAGTAATAGTATTTGCCTGCTTCCAAGGTGGTGGGAATTTTCATACTAGCGGTATTTTCGCCGGCCAATTTAACCGCATTAGCGCCGCTAGCGTTAGCACACTGGTACCATTGATATGTAAGAGCCGCTGTGCTGGTTGCAGTAACCGAAAGTGAGCCTGTAATTGAACCTGCAGTTACATCCTTATCCGCAAGATTTGTGGTAATTGTAACTTCGGGAGAAACCCAAGCCCAAATAGCATCAAGGCCGTTTTTGTTTACAAATACATCATAGTAAATTCTATAATCGAACTTGTAAGCATCGGCATCAACGTTTTGCTCAGGGGTAAAGATACGCATTGTTTCGGTTTTCTTTACAAGGTGTGCTGCAGTTTTAGGAGCAACTAACATATAAATTTCGCGTGATTTGTCGGCGGGTCTGAAACCGTTATCGTGGAATTCATAAGCAGTCTTCATGCGTTCACTTGCAACAGGAATAATTGTTACACCGTTGATTGATTTTACCTTGAGTGAAATGTCGCCTTGCTTAAAATCGCTTACTGTAATAAGCTTGGCAATTTCGGTAGAATTTTGGAAAGCTGCAAACATATAATTGTCAACAAAAGCCACCAATTCTTCATCATAACCCACTAAAGATTGAACTTCATTAATAAGCTTACAAAGGGCTTCATAAGGCTTTGTAACGTCGCCATCAATTGTATTAGAACGTGTTACAGCCAAGCCTGCAAGCTTAGAAAGAACGTAAGCGTCACATTCAGGTACAACCTTTGTGCGAACGTATTCACCTAAAATCTTACCCGCAAGATTTGCAATACCTGTTTCGTCCATATCTTCACGGTCAATTTGTAAAGAACGCGCACGGTCCATAGACATTGTGTAAGAACTATTGCTAACTGTAATAGCACCCTTGGTAAAGCCGGTGTCACGGTCATAATCGGCAAGACCCTGAAAATCTACATCGGGGATAATAACCGTCTTAGCGCCTACAAACTTTGCTGCAAGAGCATTGTCGGCAAAAAAGCCTGTAACAGATTTTTGCGCAAACATTTTATCAAGTTCGCTTGAATATTTTACTGCATTTTCAATAGAATTAATTGACATAAATCATTCTCCTAAAAAGTTTTATTTTCGCCAAAGTCCTTTTAAAAACTCGGCTATAGCGGGGTTTTCTGCCCCTTTTTTGTTTTGCATTGGGCCCATAGCACAATCACGGGCTTCACGCTGATTTTTGATACTTTTTTTCATTAAAGTATCCTGATTGTGAAGGTATCTTAAATACTCATCAAGCACTAAAGTACCCTTCATTTTTGCCGCCTCAATAACACATTCGGGTAAATCTTCAAGACTTTTTATCTGCGGAAAGTTTTCGTTAAGCTCTTTAAAGCCCAAAAGCTCGTCGGTTTTGCCCTTTTCAAGCTCCATAACGTACTGCGCAAACTCGGTGTCTTCTCCGCATTTACCTAAAATTTCATTTTGGCGGTCGGTTGATTTTTGACGTTTTAAAGCGAGAATATACTCGCCAACGCTTAAATTATCAGCCTTTGCTAAATTCTTAAGCGCTTCATAATCCTTGGCAATAAGGTCAAACTTCATGCCCTTTTGCGCCAATTCTTGTGCCTTCTCTAAATCAAGATTTAAAACCTGCTTATTAAATTTTACAGGAAGCAAGAATTCATTTTCTGCTGGTTTAGCGATGTCAGCCTTATTAATTTCAGCCTCTGATAGAGCTGTTTTCTCAAGATTCTTTTCCGACATAATAAATCTCCCTTCTTTATTCCTGAACACTTCCATCATAATTAAGGAAGTTTTCATATTCCTTTTGAAGCCTTTTAAAATCTTCATTATTCTTTTTTTCAAATTTATAGCTAATAGGCTTTTCTTTTTTGTTGCCCACCAAAAAGCCTATAAAAAAGGCTATACAAGCAATTAAAATAGGTACTATAATTTTCATAAATCCCATCCTCCGTTAATATCTTTGTTGCTGATTTCGCTCGATGTTACACTTCTTTTCTCCTTTTTAAACGGCTTAAAGAATTTTACATCCTCAAAAGCATAACGTAATGCATCGCAAAGATGATTCTCACTGTCCTTAGGCATTTTAAGCCCATTTTCACTACGCTTATCGTCATAAACATAGGAAGAAAGCTCACGAATCATATTTACACAGGCGGGATTCACTGTGATTTGGTATTCACAAATAGCAGATATGCCATTTAAAATGCTATCCCGTCCCTTTACTGATGGGGTTATCCTGCTAATACCAAGCCTTCGCAAATCATCATTGGACTTAGGCTCGGCACAATCGGCACGGATGCGCTCTTTCGCAAAACCCAAAGCCTTAATTTGCTCGGCTATATCACAGTTAAGCATCCTAGTTTTATAAAATTCCTTGTATATATAAATTTGTTTTGTTATGGGGTTGGCTTTAAATGCCACAAAGGCAGTAGGGTCGTTTGTATAACCGTAATCAAGCCCAAAAAAGCTTTTCCACATATACTCTTCATCACTTGGTATGTGAATTTCCCCTACCGACCAATTTTCAAACACCAGACCTTCGGAAATACCCCAATTTCCAAGACCTGCGACCTCGTACTTTCTCCTGTTGGTTTGCTTCATTCGTTCAAAGATGAGTCGGTCGGTTTCATCTAAAAACTCATTACACAAATAGTTGGTTGAAAATGTTTTCACATTAGAAGACTGTACGTCAAAAAAGCGTTTTTTTAGCCAATGTGTTTCACTCCACGGGTTAAAGGTTATTGTGGTTTGCTTATAAAGGGGCGAAGGCACCCTGCCCCTCGGTACCGAAAGGTCGAGTTTATCAAAATCAGCTTCATTCGCAATTTCAAAGGCTTCCTCTATCCAAACGTAATTTAGATACCCTTTTGATACTGTGGTAGAAGCCAATTTCAATACATCGTCAAATCCACGGAAGATAATTTTTTGACCCGTAGGCTTATAAACCATCTCCATAGGAGAAACAGTATTAACCCAGTACTTTGAAACTCCTAACCTTTCCTGTGCCCATTTAAGCTGTGCGAAGGTGCTGTCACGGTGGGTATTCATCACCTGTCGCACAACAAGCAGATTGCTCTCCTTTTCTTTCATTAATCTGAAAATAAAGTTAAGCGCCGTGGTGGCTGATTTTTTAGAACCCTTACCGCCCTTTAAAACGCGATAACGCTTTTTACAGTTCCAAAAATCTTCATAACCTTGTCCGACAATTGCCGAAATTTTAATCTCGGATGTCGTCAACAATCATCACCGCCTTTAAGCCATCTGGCTTTTCATCGGTTTTTTCGCTTACGATTGAACGCAGTTCCCTTATAGCTGAAAGGTCACCCGCAACCGCCTTTTTGTAAAGCGCAATCATAACAGCTGTTTTCCTTGTCGGATTTTTAACATTAAACCCTTCTTCTCTAAGTGAAAGTGCCTCTTCTGTTGATAGCTTTTCATTAAGCAGTCTCTTTAAGGTGTTATAAAGTAACTTGTCATTCTCTCGCATTCGAACTTCCTCCTTCAGCGAATTCATTATACTCATAATAAAACCGACATTCACCGACATCTTTTTAAAATAAAAAAAGCTTCGCCGAAGCGAAGCTCTTTAATTATCAATTATTTAGTTTTCTTTTTAACCGAATCAGACCATGCCGAATAATAAATTACACCGTCAACCTTTTTATAGGTACGAACGCGTATGTAGTAATACTTTTTGGCCTTAAGATTTTTAAAGGTGTGAGATGTTGTTTTATAACTGGTTATAGTTTTTGAACCTAAGTTAGTAAATGATTTTGAAGTTGAATACTGAACCTGATAACCTGTTACCTGTTCACTCTTCTTCGAAATCTTAACCTTCAAGCTCTTGCTTCCCGCCGTAACCTCGGAAATCTTGGTTTTGGGAGGATTAATCATATAATATAAGGTTGTGCTACCGGTATAATCACCCTTGAAGGTCACCTTGATTTTATAACTACCAACGTTTTTACTGCTGCTGGGACGCTTGTATGTATAATCTACATCGTATTCTAATTTATTGCCCTTAGAATCATAAATATTAACCGATGGCTTTTTAGTCTTACCATTGTAGGTATAAGAAGTGGTAGAAAGTTCAACTTTAGTTATTTGATAAATTGTGGAAGTTTTTGTTTTGCCGCATTCCTTACACTCATAATACTTTTTACCGTTTTTAGAAGTAGTAGCATCGGTTGTTTTATACTTTTTATAATTATGTTCAGGAACCTTACGAACCTCACCGCAAACACCGCATTCTTCATCACAAGCGTTATCATAATCGTGAAGCGGAGCTCTTATATGACCGCAATCATCGCATTGAATGTCACATACGTCTTCATAATTGTGCGGCAAAGGCTCTCCTACGATAAAACCGCAGGTTTCACACTCGATAGGATTAACGCAGGTTGCCGACCTGAATTTATGCTCGTGAGATTCCGATATATCGGTAAACACAGCCTCAATTTCGGTGGCAAAGGCTTCAACAGTTGTACCTGCATAACCGTAGAAGGTTTGGTTATTGTTAAAGCCGATTTCACTATTCAATTCTATTGCTTTATTGTAAACCGTAACTTCCTTTAAGCCTTCACAGCTTGCAAAAGCATTAGCTTCAATTACTTTAACATTGAAAGGTAAAATTACAGCAGTAATGCCGGTGCAACCTTCAAATGCACTTTTGCCGATGCTTTCAAGTTCGCCCAAGAAGGTTACACTTTGCAAATTTTCAAAATGGTAGAAAGCATAAGGACTCACCTGTTTTGCTTCATAAGGAATGTTTAAATTAGTAACTAATTGATTGTCAACATAAAGATTTTGGGCGAATTCAAGTGGATTAGATTGATTAAAAATAAAATATTCAAAATCAATATTGCACCAAGCAGTAAAATCGTTTATATATACGTTGTTGATATTTTCACAGCCGCCGAAAGCCGCGTAATCAATAATTTCAAGACCTTTACCTACTGTAATATTTTTAAGGTCTTTGCAATTTTCAAAAGCAAATGCATCAATACGTACAACCGAATCAGTAATAACCAAATCGGTCAAAATAACGCTGTTTGCAAAAGCATAATCGCCTATTCTTTCAACACTTTCGGGGATTTCCAAACTAAACACAAGGGTACCGACAAATGCCTTTTCGCCGATGTATGTAATGTCATCCGAAAGTTTTATTCGTGCAATAAAGCTTGAATATTCACTCCAAGGCGCGTTAGCGTAGGTAAAGTCCATCATCTCGCCTTCGCCGTTAATTTGAAGTAAACCTGTAATTTTATCAAGCTGCCATTCAAATTTACCAACCTTGTCGCTTACAACATTTTCTTCAGGCGAATCAGCAAAAAGCATTTTAATGCTGCAATCAGTTAAGTACTCAGCTGTTGCTGATTCCTTATAGCAAATAGCAATTAGATAATTCGAATTAGCAAAAATATGGTTGCCGTCGCTATCCTTCGCTAAAGTAATTTCACTTTGTGGGAAGGTAACCCTGTTAAGCACACGGCAGTCAGCGAATGCCAACTCGCCAATGCTTGTAACACCTTCGGGAATAGTAATATTTAAAAGAAGGCTGCAACCGCGAAAAGCGTTATTACCAATAGTTGTAAGGGTTTTAGGTAATTCTACTGTATGTAAAGCAGTACAATCACGGAAAGCGCCGCTTTCTATACTCAAAAGACCTTCGCTAAACTCAACGTTTTTAAGACCTTCACAGCCTTTAAATGCATCTTCGCCAATAACTGTAACACTTTCGGATAAAGCAACCTTAGAAAGTGCCGAGCAACCAACAAAAGCCGATTTGCCAATAACCGTAACGGTTGAAGGAATAACTATTGTTTCAATGCTTGTGCAATTACTAAAAACACCGTATTTAATTTCGGTAACACCTTCGGGAATGTTAACGTTTGTAAGCAATTTATCATTGTGATACAAATTCTCTGCATAAGCTAACGGTGTTGAATATTCATCGCCAAAAGTCATATTACACCAAGAATTTAAATAGGTAATATAAACATTCTCAAGCTTTTCACAACCGCTAAAAGCACCGTTAGCAATAAGGGTAAGGCCTATGCCAAAGGTTATATTTTGAAGACCGCTCGACTTAAATGCCGATTCGCCAATTTCACTAACACCATCGGGTATTACAATTTCGGTAAGTGAAGTACAACCCTCAAAAGCTGATGCATCAATTTTTGTAACTGTGCTCGGTATTGTAACCTTTGTAAGAAGTGCAGCATCCTTAAAGGCGGATTTACTTATATTTGTAATACCATCAGAGATAATAACCTCGGTTATTTCGTTACCCCATTCAGCAGGCACTTCGTCAAATGCAGGCATCTCACACTTACCGCTTACGGTAAGGACAGTGCCATCAAGAACCCACTTAAAAGCATTCTCATCAATAACTTCATCAGAGCCTTCGCCGTCACCGGTATTGTCCCCTGTATTTTCATTATCACCTGTATTTTCGTTATCTCCGGTGTTTTCGTTATCTCCGGTGTTTTCGTTGTCGCCCGTATTATCTTCGGTATTTTCGCCGTCTTCACCGTTATTCTCATTTTCGGGGTTGTTTTCAGTAGTACCGTCGTTTTCGGTAGTACCTTCACTCTCGCCCACACCTGTTTCATCAGCAAGTGTTGTCACGGTGCTTGCAAACACCATAGACAATACTAAAACAAGCGCTAAAATTATTGACAATAGTTTTTTCATAGCCTTCTCCTTTTGGAAAACAAATTTTAATCCTTTGATTCTTGGTCATCATCAGATGTGATTTTAAATCCGCCCTCAAAACCACTCTCTATTTGCGGAATTTTAATATCAGGCATACTGTCAAGCAAGCTTCCACCATCAAGCACTAAAGGTTCGTCCTCAATTTCTTCTTCAAGCTCTTGCTTAACCCATTCTTTAATAAGATTTTCGCCTTCGGGGTATCTGCTGTCACTGGGTCGCCTTTTATTATAAATAACAAACGCAACCATATAAAGTAAGAATACTGCCGCTGTAATTGCAGTTACCTTAAGACCGGTTACCAAACCCGGTGTTTGATAATTAAACCTAATTTCACTTGTACCTGCAGGTACCTTAACCGCCATAAAGCCTACGTTCACCTTTTCGATTTCACAAGGTTTGCCATTAACGGTTGCTGTCCAACCCTCATCATAAGGGATTGAGAAAAACACAAGATTTTCCCTGTCGCGCTTAACCGTAGCGGTAAATCCCTTACTGTCGGTTTCAAAGAATATTGCCGAAGTTTCTTTCAAACGGTTGCAATCCTCAACCATACTTTCATAATCAAAGTAAATGCTGGGTTCTTCATAAGTTCCCATATAATTGTCAACCAAACTGCCGTAATCCTTCAAAATATCCTTGTATTTTTCAATTTGCTCATTACTCAAAACCATTGCCTTAAGCAAAAGTCCTGACTGTTCAACATCGCCATAGCTGTCGAAGGTTTGACTGTCTATATAATACTCATACGAGAAACCGTAAGGAATATAATTTTGGTTTTCGTAAATATAGTATCCGCTTTGGGTGTTAAGATAGGTATAACCCTCCATAAGCGGTTGCTTAGTATCAACATCTATAAATTGGTCGCCATCAATACGGTTTAATAAATATTTAACCGAAAGGAAGGGTCTGATTGCAGGATAATCGGTACCGGGTCGGCTTGCAACACTACGCTCAATGCCCAACGCTTCGTAATATTCCATAATCGAAGATGGCACAACCGAGTGGAAGGCATTTATTCCCGAAGACCCTAAATACATCGCGGTATTATCGACACAATCGTATGCATCAATACGGAAGTTGGTATCATCATTTAAATCAACCTCGCCTTCAATAAGGCTATCAATCACAACCTCCTTAATCTTATAGGAATGTGACCTTCCGCACATTATAAACACATTGCCGTAAACCACCGAAATAATGCAAACACAGGCCACCGCCGTGCTATAAAACGATTTTGGATTTGTTCCAAGGCATTTAAGCAAACCGCCCAAAATCAAAAGGCTTATAATTGCTATACCGCAAGCTATTGCAAATCTAACGATATAGGTAGAATCTTCTGCCTCGGTATAAAGTCCGTAAGCGATGTTACCCTCGCTGTCTCTTCTTGGGAAGAAGCCGATTACCAACGATACCGCCACGGTAATACCCAAAACCCACTTGTAACCATAAGCCCAATTAACCGATTTATCTTCAGTAAGAGAAACCGTCGCAAGACACATAAGAAGTATCGGCATATAGTACCAACGGGCATAATAGGAAGAATTAAAGGCATAAAAAGCGCTGTTTAGAATAGGTACTAACGCCATAAAAATGCAAATGCCTATCATTCGCTTTAGCCAACTGCCCGTCTTTTCCTTAAACCATACAAAAACGCCAACCATACTAAAAAGTGGCAACCAACCGCCAAGTGAAGACCACTTAACCTCAGCCCCGGGGAAAAATACAGGACGTGCGGGTATATCCGGCGGGAAAAAGAAGCACTGTAAAACATTACCGTAAATTTGCTCCTTGCCGTACATAATCGCATCCCAACCGAGAAGCATTTCTGATATACGTGAATTCCCTGTTATCGCCATAATTGACGGCAACAAGATACAAGCCGAAAGCAAAAGACCTAAAACCGCTTCAAAGATTATTACTAAAAAGCGGGAAAATTTTAATTTTATTGCGCCCGAAAAAAGCCTTACAAAGAAATAAATTATAACAAATACTACCATTCCGAAGAAGAAAAAGTAGTTGGATACAGCGCAAATGCAAACCATTATAGCAAAAACAAAACGCTTGTTTTCGGTTATAAGCATTTCAAACGCCAACAATAAAAGCGGAAAAAAGATTATTGCTTCGTGAAAATGGTTGAAGAATATATTGTAAACCGAAAAGCCCGAAAAAGCATATAACAATCCGCCCAACCGTGCAGCGTTAGGAGTTCTGGTAAAACGCCTTAAATAAAAATACGCCGTAAGTGCTGCAAAGGCAAACTTGAGTATAAGAAGCGGCCCCATAAGGTAAGGCACAAAGCTGTTCGGGAACAAAAGCGTTACCCAAAAAAACGGACTGCCTAAAAGGTAAAAACTGTATGAGCCAATAAAATTAGCGCCCAAATCGGTGCCAAAATCCCAAAACACTTCGCCGTTTTTTATTGCTTCATGACAGTGTTGATAAAACGGAATTTGCTGAACGTTAAAATCGCCGTAAAAGGTAAAATACCCTTCACTCATAATCATATAAGGAATAAAAAGAAAGGCAGCCGTAATAAGCGCTATGATAAAGGTTGAAAAAGCCTTTTCTTTTTTAGGCGCCAAGGTCCTTTCTTTTAATATTGAAAACTCCATTTATTATACCTCTTCATAACATACTGCTTTTATTATAACATTAAGTAGCGTAATATTCAATAAACTTAGATAAAAAATATATATAAATTTAATATAACTAGAACTTGTAAAATCTCGCGAAATATGGTATCATAATTTAGATAATGATTTAAAGGCGGAATAAATATGTCTAATAATTTAGAAATCGCACCAAAAAAGAAGGTTTTAAGCTGCATACAGCCAAGCGGTATGTTAACCCTTGGCAACTATTTGGGCGCTCTTAAAAACTGGGTTAATATGCAAGAAGAATTTGACTGCACCTTTGCTGTAGCCGATTTACACGCTATTACCGTAAGGCAAGACCCCGCAAAACTCCGCGCACAAATTCACTCAACCTATGCACTTCTTTTGGCTTTAGGTATAGACCCCGAAAAACACACCTTGTTTATTCAGTCACACGTGCCCGAGCATGCCTGCCTTTCATGGTTGCTTTCTTGTAATACCCAATTTGGCGAAATGTCACGTATGACCCAATTTAAAGATAAATCAGCAAAACACGCCAACAACGTAAACGTAGGTCTTTTCTCCTACCCTGTTTTGATGGCGGCTGATATTTTGCTTTACAAGCCTGATTTAGTTCCTGTGGGTGCCGACCAAAAGCAACACCTTGAAATCGCACGTGATATCGCCATTCGTTTTAACAATCTTTACGGCGACGTTTTCAACGTGCCCGAACCATACATACCCAAAACAGGCGCTCGTGTAATGTCACTTCAAGACCCCACAAAAAAAATGTCTAAATCTGACGATAATCTTAACTCTTGGGTTGCAATTCTCGACAGTAAGGATGACATTATAAGAAAATTCAAACGCGCCGTTACCGACTCTGACGCTTGTGTTCGTTTTGCCGAAGAAAAACCCGGTATTTCAAACCTTATTACCATTTATTCAGCTATTACAGGCAAAACTATTGCCGATGTTGAAAAAGAATTTGAAGGCAAAGGCTATGGCGACTTTAAGTTTGCCGTTGGCGAAACTGTTGCCGATGCACTTGCCCCTGTTAAATCAGCCTATGACGAAATTATTAAAGATAAAAAGGCTTTAGACCTTCTTTATAAAGAAGGCGCTCAAAAGGCTGAATACGTTGCCCGTAAAACCTACTTTAAGGCAATGAAAAAGGTTGGTTTTGTGCTATGATTTCCCTGGTTGGAAATACTAAGCTTTGCACAACTGTTCAAAATTTCATAAGCGAAGGACGTATTCCACACGCAATTTTAATTGAAGGCGACTACGGCACAGGCAAGCACACATTGGCAAAGTATATTGCCGCTGCCATCGTTTGCAAGGGCGAAAACGCCCCCTGTAAAGTTTGTAACGAATGCCACTTAGCCGAAATCAATTCCCACCCCGACATTACGGTAATCAAAGCCGAAGACGGCAAGAAAAACATTTCGGTTGCACAAATAAGAACACTTCGTAACGACGCCTTTATTAAACCGCATGAAGCCGAAAAACGTATTTTTATTATCGACAATGCCGATACTTTAAATGAACAAGCCCAAAACGCCCTTTTAAAGGTTTTGGAAGAACCGCCAAAAACGGTTATGTTTATTCTAATTGCCGAAAATAAAGCTTCCTTGCTTGATACCATAATCTCGCGTTGTGTAACACTAACCCTTAACCCACCCGAATTTTCGGTGGCGCTAGATTATTTAAAAACCAACACCAAGTTTGATGCTTCACTTATTAAAGAAGCATTAATAAGCGAAAAAAATAACATTGGCCGTGCGCTCAACCTTTTAAACGGCAAGGCTTCATCCGAAACCGAAGAAGCCGCTAAAGAATTTTTAAATCTAGCTCTTAATCTCGACCAATATTCGATGATTAAAATTACCGGTGCCTTTCAAAAAAGCCGTGTTGATGCCGACCGTTTTATCAAGGATTTAAAATATCTCATCGCGCAAAAAATAAGAAAATCCCCAAACTCTAACACTTCAAAACCGCTTATGGCAATATATAACGTTATCCCCGAGTTTGAGGACTCACTCGCAACAAATATTAACCTAAACCTGTTGTTTTGCAACCTAACTTGCAAAATGGCGGATATCATTAGGAGGACCAAATGACAGAAGTTGTATCCATAAAATTTAAAGATACAGGCAAATCATATTTCTTTTCACCCGAAGGCAAAACCGTAAAGATTGGCGACAAAGTAATTGTTGAAACCCAAAACGGTAATGAGCTTGGAATTATCGCCGAAGCAAACCACCAAGTTAACGATGAAGACTTAGTTTCTCCACTCAAAAAGGTGCTTCGCTTCGCTACTGAAAAGGATTTAAAACGTGCCGAAGAAAATAAACGCAAGGCTGCCGATGCCCTTAAAATTTGCGAAGAATTAGTTTTGCAACACAAATTGGATATGAAACTTGTTGAAGTTGAATATTCCTTCGATGGCGGCAAAATCGTTTTCTTCTTTACGTCCGACGGCAGAGTTGACTTCCGCGAATTAGTAAAAGACCTTGCTGCCCGCTTCCACACCCGTATTGAGCTTCGCCAAATCGGCGTTCGTGACGAAGCAAAGCTACTCGGCGGTCTTGGTATTTGCGGTCAACCTTATTGCTGCAAACGCTTTTTAAACGATTTTCAACCCGTTTCAATCAAAATGGCAAAGGAACAAGGCTTGTCCTTAAACCCCACTAAAATTTCGGGAAGCTGTGGTAGGCTTATGTGCTGCCTTAAATACGAAGAAGATGCCTATAGCCATTTAGCATCCCTTACCCCGCGTGTTGGCTCAACCGTAAAAACTCCAAACGGCTTGGCTACCGTAACCGATGCCAACCTTATCACAGGCAACCTTTTTGTCAAACCAATTGATAGCGATGCTATCCCCTTTAAGATTCATCGCGATAATGTTAAGCGCGTATCGAATGGTAAAAAACCTAATAAACCCCAAAATGATGAATAATTTTTAAAATTTCGACTTCTTTTAAAATTTCGCTTGATTTTTATGCGAAATGTGTTAAAATAGGTTTAGTAAATCTACGGAGGTGTTACTAAGATGGCTTATGTAATTTCTGATGCATGCATTAGCTGTGGCGCATGTGCAGGCGGTTGCCCTGTTGACGCTATTGCTGAAGGTGCTACTCAATACGAGATTGATGCTGATAAGTGCTGTGACTGTGGCGCATGTGCTGCTGGTTGCCCTGTTGACGCTATCTCTGAAGGCTAATCTTTACATAATAAAGATACAACCTATTGAATCAACGCCTTTACAGTTTGCTGTGAAGGTGTTTTTTCGACCTTTTTTGCTTGACAAAATAAAAGAAATTATTAAAATTACTTAAAAGGGGTGAATTCCGTGGAAAATACTAAAACAATCACAACTAACAAAAAAGCATATCACGAGTATTTTGTGGTAGAAAGTTTTGAATGCGGAATCGCTCTTTCAGGTACCGAAATTAAGTCTATCCGCCAAGGCGGTGTTAATTTAAAGGATGCTTGGTGTAGCGTTGACGACGGCGAAATGAATATTAAGCAGATGCACATCAGCCCCTATGACCACGGCAACCGCTTTAATAAACCGCCTGCAAGAAATCGTAAACTGCTTTTGCACAAGCGTGAGATTATGCGACTTTTGGGTGCCGTTAAGCAAGACGGTATGGCACTGGTTCCCCTGTCCCTTTATTTTAAAGGTTCACTTGTAAAGGTGCAGTTAGGATTATGTAAAGGTAAAAAGCTCCACGATAAGCGCGAAACCGCCGCTAAACGCGACGCTAACCGTGCTATTGATAGAGCTTTAAAAGAACAAAACCGATAATTTATATCCGTCGGCTTTGCCGACACATCAACTCTTCACTATTCACTTTTAACTATTCACTTAAAAATTCATATAATGAATTTTATATACGGGAGTGTAAAGGTTTCGACAGGGATTTTGAAGTATTGGAAGCGAGCAGTGGTGCGGTACCACTATAAAAATCGCATTAAAAATTAACTAACAACAATAAAGTTGCTTTAGCTGCCTAATTAGGCGGCTCGTCGAACCTTAGAGTACCACGGCTAAGGCAAGGCGTCGATTTAGTGGTGAACGTGAACGGCGGGGTGTCCCACCTACCGTCACGCAGTAGGGACTACTAAACAAAACAGTCGGTCGCTTGACGGTTTTGTAAGGGAATGTAAATATGCGACTGCGCTCGGAGATGCCGATATGAATAAATTTTTGGACAGGAGTTCGATTCTCCTCACTTCCACCAAACGAGTATTGGATGAACACCTACTTTTTCAGCGGCGGATTCGCCGTAAGGTGTAAGCTCTAATACAAACAGAAGCCCTCTATCTTAGATTGATTTCTAAGGTAGAGGGTTTTGTTATATATCCATACATTCGACTTAATTGAATTTTCACTATAAAATAATATCACCAAACACAAGGAGGTTTTTTATGAAAAAGTATATTTATGATGAAAGTAACGGTTTATGGTACGAACTAAAGGGCGACTATTATATCCCCTGTTTCGCGTTACCAAGAGTAGAAACAAAAGAAATTGGAATATGGGGTTTGCGTCACTTGGACTACCTCAAGCAACACCGCAAAGCCACCTTCAACCACCTAAGCTTTGAAGGCAGGCTTAACACCTATCTCTACGATATCAACTCCCAAGCGGAAGAAATGTTTTCTGAGCTGGTAAAGCAAATGTCCAACCACGAAGGCATCACAGAACAATTAAAAGCCCAAGACCAAATGCAATGGGTCGCCAAAATGAACAATATCCGTCAAAAAGCTACGGAAATTGTAGGCAGTGAATTGATTTATTTATAATTAAATCATACCAACCGGTAAACCGGTGGTATGCCTGACACCTATAAGGGGCGCCTACTGGCTAGATCCCTAAAAGGGACCTCGAAAGTTTGGCAACGCATTACCATCTCGGGCAGCCGCTCACGTGCGGCTGTCTTTTTTATGCCTACTTTCTCTTATCACCCGTGAACGGGTCTATGTATTCTTTTATACTCATCCGTTCTGCTGCAAAATCTTCTTCTAATTGATTTTTGATATATTCAGCAATCACTTTTTTTGTTTCGACCGACTGTATCTACATAATATCCTCGGCACCAAAAATTTCTACTTCCATACTTGTATTTTAGATTTGCGTGTCGGTCGAAAATCATTAAACTACTTTTTCCTTTGAGATATCCCATAAACTGTGCTATACTTATATATGGCGGTATGCTCACCAGCATATGTATATGGTCGGGGCATGCTTCTGCTTCAATGATTTCTACACCTTTCTGACTGAACAGTTTTCTTAATATTTCCCCTATATCTTGGCGTATCTTCCCGTATATTTCTTTTCTTCGATATTTGGTGCGAACACTAAATGATATTGACACCTATATTTTGAATGGGCTGTGCTTTTGATTTCATTGTTTCCTTTCATAATTAAACCTCCTAGTACTTTGGTAATGCGGTCGCCAAACCACTACATTATACTTGGAGGTTTAATTCTTTCCAACAGCTCTTTGCGGCTTGGCACTCTCCTCGCAGCTTTTTATTGTAGCTTCGCTCGTTTTTTCTCCCCAGTAGAATTGGGGTTTATTTCCACGCCTAAGAACACTAATAAAAACAGGAGCACATCTTTATATTGCGCTCCTGCACTATATTTAAGAACAATCCATTTTCGAACCGAAGAATTTTTTATCGTTCAATTGCATTACTATTGGTTGCTTTAATCCAATAGATTTCCCTGTAACAATAGCATGTCGCTCTTCTAATGTGGGTAATGTGCTAGAATAATCACAACCTATATAATTTTCAAGAAAAGCTTTACCGGTATCATCATATACTCTCATTGCAAAAATTGTATTGCATTGATTCAATATACTTTTGGTTATGTTTGCTGTACGTTGTGTTACTAATATGCACCCTAAACCATATTTTCTGCCTTGTAATATTACTTTTGCAGTTCCATTAGTAGCCGTTTGATCTCCAGAAGACGATACTGAATTCCATTCAGGGACTAAAGAATGTGCTTCTTCTAAAACAATGCAACACCGAGCCGAATCTATTTGTCCTTGCTCCATACAATAACTCAGAGCCCTTTCCGAAATAATTCTAGTTTTTTCTGCCGCGGTTAATGCGCTCAGTTCTTGAATTTTATATTGCGTAGCAGCTTTAGTTACAATATGTTTTTCCGGATTAACAATTAATATTCTTTTGTCTGTTGTATATAGTTTTTTTATAAGATAATCTATGGCTTTTTCATATACAGAAATATTTCCCCAATTGGATGGTTTTGAATCCGAACCTGTAGTCAAGGAGGTTTTATTCAATGCCTCTAATTTAGCATCATCGAAATCGTTTAACATCAATTCAGAATCAATATAAGAATATAAGCCCTGTTCACTAGCATACTGGTTAGTGATATCTATACAAATAACTTTACAATCAGAGTTATCAACAATCTTTTTTATAAGTTCAAATGTTAAGCAGGACTTACCAACACCTAAAATTCCTAAAACAGCAGTATTGTGGGTAACAAGACTATTAATATCATTTATCGGTATTCGCATGTCTGTTTCCGGCAATCTCCCTATTGCAGTTTCTGCGATATCCTTTAAATCTATAGCCTCTACCACAGGATTCAAATATACCCTTTCATTGACATTTGGAACCCAAGGTACAGATATCAATGCCTTTTTATCATAAAAGTACCTTCCCAACTTGCGCGCTTTGCCGCAAATATAGCCAAAAGTATTACTTTTATCCTCTGTAGTTTCCTTTGTTACACCATTTATTACTTGATATAAAACATTTTCATCTTTTATGCGTACCCTTACTATGCATCCTTCTTTAATTCGCAACTCATTAGAGCAAATAGAAAAGTTAATTATGTTAATATCAGATTCCGGTTTTATATAACCTACAAAATCATTTATATTTGTTATTATTTCGTTGGATTTTATTTTTTCTGTGATAC
>JAZRBQ010000016.1:0-1718 GCA_045635145.1 Acutalibacteraceae bacterium
TTGTTTCGGGCGTTTTGATAGGATTTTTTACCGAATACTACACCTCAGACACATATAAGCCCACAAGAAAGGTTTCAGAGTCATCAAATACAGGTTCGGCAACCATAATTATAAGCGGTATGGGACTTGGTATGAAGTCAACCGTTATTCCTGTTTTAGTAGTTGTTATTTGCGTGTTAATTTCGTTCTTTGCTTCGGGCGGTGCATCAAATGCAAATGTAGGACTTTACGGAATTGCTCTTTCGGCAGTTGGTATGCTTTCAACACTCGGAATTACACTTGCAACCGACGCTTATGGTCCTATTGCAGATAATGCCGGTGGTATTGCTGAAATGGCTGGTTTGGAGCCCCAAGTTAGAGAACGTACCGATGCACTTGACGCTTTGGGTAACACCACTGCTGCTACCGGTAAAGGTTTTGCTATTGGTTCTGCTGCTCTTACTGCTTTGGCTCTTATGGCTTCTTATATTAATAAGATTGGTGAAGTTGCTGCTGCTCAAGGAAAAACCCTTGACCTTTCATTTGATATTACCAACCCCAGAGTTTTAGTTGGACTCTTCATTGGTGCTTGTCTCCCCTTCGTGTTTGCTGCACTTACAATGGAATCGGTTGGTAAGGCTGCTCAATCCATCGTTGTTGAAGTTCGTCGTCAGTTTAAAGAGATTACCGGACTTATGGAAGGTAAAGCCGATGCTGACTACACTTCTTGTGTTGACCTTTGCACAAAGGCAAGTCTTAAAGAAATGGTATTACCCACCATCGTTGCTATTATAACCCCTGTTATCACCGGTTTGATTTTAGGTTATCACGGTGTTGTTGGTATGCTTGCAGGTGCTACTGCTTCCGGTTTCTTACTTGCAATATTTATGTCTAACTCCGGTGGTGCTTGGGATAACGCTAAGAAGTATATTGAAAGTGGCGTTCACAACGGTAAAGGTTCCAACAACCACAAAGCTGCTGTTGTTGGCGATACTGTAGGCGACCCCTTCAAGGATACTTCCGGTCCTGCAATCAACATTTTAATCAAACTTTTATCAATGGTATCCATTGTATTTGCTGCGATTATTGTAAGATTTGCAATCCTTTAAAATTTAAAATTTAAAGCCGTACTTTAAAAGTACGGCTTTTTTTAATCCTTAGATTTATAATACAACATACAATGGCAATAACCTTCAAAATCAGGGTCGGCTATTTGTGCTTTAAATTCTTCACACATACATTTGTTTTCGGGAAGTTTACCCAGTTTGCAAGGACAATAGCCATCCTTTTTCTTTAAACCTTCTTTAATGCGTTCTACGATTTCCTTGTTTTCGTTAAGTCGCACTGCCATAAAAATCCCTCCTAATTAAGTTCGGCAATTGTAACACCGTTTTCGCCCTCACCAAAGGTACCCAAACGGAAAGACTTTACTGCCTTATGGTTTCTTAAATGGGTTTGAACGCTTTGTCTTAAAACACCTGTGCCTTTACCGTGAATAATGCGAATGGTTTCAAGTCCCGATACCAAGGCATTATCAATATAACGGTCAAGTTCCAAAAGTGCTTCATCCGAAGCCATTCCACGAATATCAATCTCACCCGAAACAATACGCTGCGCACGGGACATCATACCCGTTACCTTGCGTGTTTTCTTAACCTCGGTAGTGGGAGCATTCTTTCGCTTGGCTCTTAAATTATCAAACTCTACCCACATTTTAATTGAACCTGACATTACATAGG
>JAZRBQ010000017.1:0-8552 GCA_045635145.1 Acutalibacteraceae bacterium
AACTGTTTTCTTCACGCTCCTCACCCTCTCAGGGTTCGAATCCCCTCGGCAGAAAAAGAAAAAACCTGAACGACCAAAAGGCCATTCAGGTTTTTGGTGATCCATCGGGGATTCGAACCCCGGACACCTTGATTAAAAGTCAAGTGCTCTACCGTCTGAGCTAATGAATCATTTTTGACAGCCTTAATATTATACCAACAGAGTTAACAATTGTCAATAACAAATTTTAAATTTTTTCATTTCTTACAAAATTTCAAAATAAACCACCCATATAATAGCAATTTGCAATAATATAATAATCGGAATTCCCACCATAAACTTATTATGCCTTGTTTTATGGCGAATTATTTGCATTGTTAAATACATTGCCGCCGAGCCACCTAATACCGATAAAAGCAACAAGGTTTTTTCGGGTGTGCGGCGCCAACCCTTCTTTGCGGCAATTTTATCATAACAACAAACCAAAACCGAAACTACACTTATTACTGCCAAATATAATAAAAAATATTTCATTTTACCTTCCCTTATGTTTTTTCTTTATTATACCGCAATTAAACCGCCTTTTCAATTTGTTTTTTAAGTTTATTTATAATCCTTTTTTCAAGGCGGGATATATACGACTGCGAAATACCCAAAGTATCTGCCACCTGCTTTTGAGTGTATTCGTTATAACCGTTCATACCAAACCGCATTTCCATAATTTGCTTTTCTCTTGCGGGCAAGCCGCTTACAAAATCATTAAGCAAATGGCGTTCATCCTCAAGTTCTACTCCCCTGCCAACCTCATCGCCGTCACTTCCCAAAACGTCCGAAAGCAGCAGCTCGTTACCGTCCCAATCGGTATTAAGTGGCTCATCTATAGAAATTTCGTGTCGAGCTAACGAATTTTTTCGTAAATACATTAAAATTTCATTTTCAATACAACGGGATGCATAGGTAGCTAATTTAATATTTCGCTCAGGGCAAAAGGTATTAACCGCCTTAATAAGCCCTATTGTTCCGATTGAAATAAGGTCTTCAATATTAGTATTGGGGGCATCAAACTTACGGGCTATATAAACCACCAACCGCAAGTTATGAACAATAAGGGTATCACGCGAAGATTTGTCGCTTTTTGAAACAAGCTCGGCTTCAACCTCTTGTGCTAATGGCGGCGGCAATATTTCGGGTCCGTTTATGTAAAAGGTTGGCTTAATAAAACCAATTTTCAATATAAATCTATATATCAATGCTTTAATTTGCATCTTCTTCACCTCAAAATTTTTGGATTTATAATCGCATTATAATCGTCGTCTAAATTCACACACGCAACCGCAAGTAAAGGCTTTGTTAGGGTAATTTTCTTGTCATCGCAGGTGATTTCAGCGCTGTCGCAGCGAAAGGCATCAAGTGTTGAATAGCCCGTAACCGTGCTGCAAGGCAAGACCTGATACCGCCGACGCAAAGCGCTATTGCACTTAAAATCAGTATCGCCAAGCAAGGCTTCAACCCTACCCTTTTGGGCAATTATTACTTCTCGGCCTGCAAAGGCATCCTCTATACTATTACCCGTATCGGCAATGGCTATAAGCTCAATACTCTTGCCATCAGCATAAACCGTTACGTTACAGCGTTCGGCCCGTTTTGCGCTTTTACCAAAAATACGCCACAAAACCGAAAACAAAATATATCCCCCACCTGTGCACAAAACCAAAACAGTTGGCGAAATGTTAAAATACACCACCGAATTGTTAATAACCATACCATAAGGCTTAAAAAGCATCCACAAAGCAAACATAACACCGCCGTAAGCACAGGTTATTACAAATAAAATAGCTCCGCTTTTTAAAAACTGCTTTGCACCCTGCCACCTAAAAGCGATAACACAAATTATGCAAGCCACCACAATTTTATATAAAAATTCCGCCCACACAGCCTGACGCGGCAAAAATATGTAAAGGCAAGCCACACCACCCACAAACGAAGCCAGCGCAAGCCTTAATGGTGGCGCATTTGCAGCCGAAAGCTTTGCCGTGGCGAGTAACAAAAAGTAGTTTACAATAGTGTTGAGAAAAATCAGCACGTCGGCATAAACAATCAAAATAATCACCACAGATATTATACCGCTAAGGCTTTGAAAAAATTGTCGTTTAGGCACCCCTGTAGTATAAAAATTTGCATAAAAAATGGCTGACATTTTGTAATGCCAGCCGTCGTTTAATATTTATTCGCCAAAGGGGAAGTCGAAAGCGCCACCGCCCTGTGAATTTGAAGAATTATCATTAGGAAGTGGATTTTTTTCGGTTGTAACGTAGCTCGATTCACCGATATTCGCCTTTAAAACCGCCTCAACCCTTTTGGTTTTACCGTTTTTATTAATAAAATCAACCGTAACCTTGTCGCCCGCCTTGGCCTTTTCAATAATATCAAGCACCAAATCGTCGTCGGTTACTTCAATTCCGTTTATATGGGTTATAATATCGTCAGATTGAAGTTTACCGTAAAGGTCGCTATCGGCCGCAACCTCAACCACCTTAAGACCTGTATATTTAAAATCATTTATAGCCGCTGTAACCGAATCAATAGCAGTATAGGTTATACCAAGCTTTGCACGGCTTAAAACCTTGCCATTCTTTATAAGTTCTTCGGCTATACGCTTCATTACGGTAGTAGGAATAGCATAACCCACCGCATCAACATCGGCAGAAGCTAATTTTGAAGAGGTAATACCGATTACCTGACCGTACATATTAACAAGCGCACCACCCGAAGAACCGGGGTTTATGGGGCTGTCGGTTTCAATCAAACGCGCCGAATAACTAGAAGTGGTTTGAACGCGACGAGAAGTAGCCGAAATAATGCCTTTTGTGATGCTGGAAGCATTATTATAACCGCCGGGGCGACCAATAGCTACTACGTTTTCGCCAAAAATGAGTTGGTCAGAATTGCCAAACTGTGCCGCCTTAAACTTGCCATCTTTAATTTTAAGTACCGCAAGGTCAGAAACCTTATCGCCTGCTACAAATTCAGCATCGTACTCTTTATTGTCGTGAGTATAAATCTTAAATTTTGCTGCCGCTACATCGGCATAAATATGGTCGTTAGTGATAATATAACCGTCTTCAGAATAGATAACACCCGTTGCATTGGCACCCGCACCCTTTGAATTGTAAACACAAATACCAACAATGCTGGGGCTAACTTCTTGGTAAACCTGTGCAGGTGTCATTTCTTCGGTTTTTTGGGGTTTAGCCAAAAGACCTATAACCGCGTTATCAGTTTTATTGCTATTTTGACCCAAGAAATAACCCGCAGTACAAGCTGTTGTTAAAAGAATAATTGCAACCATTATAATCGCGAAAAACTTAAGTCCGCGACTCATAGGCTTTGCATCCTCCACAGGCTTTACAGGTGTAAAGTTTATAGGATTATATGCAGGAATAAAGCTAGGCTCTATCGGGTTACTTGTGGTAGGCTCACTAAAATCTTCTTGCACGTTTTCTGTTATCGGCTCACTTGACTGTGGCTCGGTTTGAGGTATAGTATCGTCCACATTTTCAGTATTACCGTTATAATCGATGGGGTTGAATTCGTCCATGTTAAATCTCCTTAGGTAGTATTATTTTAAAGGCGGTAAATTCATTTTCCTTACTTTTTACCAATATTTTGCCCTTGTGGGCAGAAATAATCATCTTTGCAATATAAAGGCCAAGACCTGTGCTGTCCTTAACGTCCGAGCGTGATTTGTCGGTTTTATAAAATCTTTCAAACACAAAAGGTAACTCACTTTGCGGAATACCCTTACCCGTATTTGTAATGGTAAAGCTTACCTTTTCATTATCATCCGACAAGGAAAAGGTTATATCGCCGCCCTTATCGGTGAATTTAATTGCATTATCAACAAGATTGTATAGGACCTGATGTATTAAATCCTTATCCCAATAAACCTTAACACTCTTTAGTGTATCAAGACCTATTATGTTAAGCTCACGTTCCTCAACACGTCTTTCTTGCCCAATAATTATTGTACACAAAAGCTCATAAAAGTCAAATTTTTCGGCTTTAAGTTCAAATCCGTTAGCCTCCATTTTAGCGATGCTTAGCATATTATTAACAAGGCGTGAAAGCCTTTGCACTTCGCTTGAGACAATCTTTAAATAATATTCGTGTTGTTCAGGTTTTATTGTTCCGTCCAAAATACCGTCAATAAATCCGCCTATTGTGGTCATTGGGGTTTTTAGTTCATGCGAAACGTTGGCAACAAAGCTTTTTCTTGTGCTTTCAAGGCGTGAAAGTGAATTTGTCATCATATTAAATGATGCCGCCAGCTCACCAATTTCATCATCGGTAGTAACGGGAACCCGTTTTGAAAAATCGCCCTTTGCCATCGCCTTTGCCGCTTCAGACATACTTTTAATGGGTTTAGTAAGAGTATAGGTTACAAAGTATATCGCAACAAGCAAAATAATGAGAGGGATAATAGCCCACAAATAATATATTCGCGAAATGCGGTGTAAAAGTCCCCTTGCTTCGTCGATGGGCATTGTTGAAAAAACAAACAAGCGTTTTTCTTCCCCTATTGCCTTTATTGCAACATAGTGGGGATTCTTATAAATCCCCAAATTATTAATTTCACTTTTAACGCCGTCGGCAGTTTTATCGATAATTTCCTTTGGCACTATATACGAGCTATGCATACACTTGCCATTCTCTTGCCATTCATCACAAGCACAGGTTAACACAGTACCAAAAGCATCGGTAATAAAAATATCCGCTCCCGCCACCTGTGATAACGGACAAGCAACCTTTAAAAAGGACTCGTTATCGGTAATATTTTCATAACTTTCATCTATTTGGTTGCAACATTCTTCCAAGGTGCTATATGAAGTTTTGGTAATGTGATTATTGAGCACTACCGACAAAATCATCATAAGCACAACAATAATTGCCGCAACTATGCTAACGGTTATAAAGAAATATTTTTTAAAAAGCTTAAGTCTCATAAACTATTTGACCTCAAACTTATAACCAACGCCCCAAACGGTTTTTAAGGACCATTCGGTTGAAATATCTTCAAGCTTTTCACGAAGTCTTTTTACATGTACGTCAACCGTGCGTGAATCGCCATAATAATCAAAGCCCCAAACCTCATCAAGCAATTGGTCGCGGGTGTAAACCCTGTTGGGATTACTTGCCAAGTGATAAATAAGTTCCAATTCCTTCGGCGGTGTGTCTATCGTTACACCGTCAACCTCTAGTTCATAATTAGTCAAGTTAATACGAAGCTTATCGTACTTAACTTCTTCACTAACCTTTTGATTCTTTTCACCGCTACGGCGCAAAACCGCCTTTACACGTGCCACAACCTCTTTGGTATCAAAGGGTTTAGTAACGTAATCGTCAGCACCAAGCTCTAACCCTAAAATCTTATCAAAAACTTCGCCCTTGGCGGTAATCATTATAATAGGTGTTTCAGAAAATTTGCGAATCTCGCGGCAAACCTGCCAACCGTCTAAGCGCGGCAGCATTATATCAAGCAATATTAAATCGGGCGAATAAAGCCGTGCCAATTCAACCGCGCGTTCGCCGTCGTTAGCAACGTTTGTTTCAAAGCCTTCTTTTTCTAAATAAAGCCTTAAAAGTTCGCATATATTAACGTCATCATCGACAATTAAAATCTTATTTTTCAATCTTAGCACCTACCTTCAAGTAATATATTACCACATTTTATAGCAAATTGTATTAAAAAAGTATGAATAATTTAAAAGAAAAAGGCTGTCTCAAACCGAGACAGCACATCAGGTTTAAAAATTATTCTTCAACCGATTCTTCTTCCTTCATTTTTGCGAAGCATTCACTGCAATAAACCGGACGGTCATCACGGGGAATAAAGGGAACCTTTGCTACACCGCCGCATGCTGCGCATGTTGCTTCATGCAATTCCCTAGGTGCTCTTCCTGCGTTCTTACGTTTGTCACGGCAGGGCTTGCAACGTTGCGGTTCATTTACAAAGCCTTTGGATTCATAAAATTCCTGTTCTCTTGCAGAAAATACAAACTCCTCTCCGCAGTCTTTGCAAACCAGTGTCTTGTCTTCAAACATTTGCTTTTACCTCTCTTAGGTTTTATTATTGCCCCGGACGGTATCGCGCCGTCGTCTTTTTGTTAAACGTTTTGCTTTTAAACTACATGGGCATATCTAAGGCGGATAACCGCCCTATTTAATTTTTTTACGAATACGGCTAAGGGCGTTACCCACAGCCTTTTCGGTAGTGTCTAGGTCTTTGGCTATTTGTGAATAGGTTTTCCCTTCTAAAAAAAGCTGTAAAACCTTATATTCCATATTTGAAAGCTCAAGCCTTATATTATCGGTTAAGGTCTTGTAATCTTCCTTTTCAATAAATATGCTTTCAGGGTTGTCGCTGTAAGGTAAATCGACATCCTCAATAGACAAAAGTAACTCCTGCGGAATAGCCTTTTTAGAATTGCTTTTTCTTAAATGAGCTATTACCGAACGCTTTATGCAAAGCGAAGCAAAGGTTGGAAAAGACGATTTTTGTGGGTCGAAATTTTTAACAGCCGAATACAGCGCCAAAATAGCCTCCTGCACGACGTCTTCAACCTGATTTTCAGGGCAATATTGCTTTGCCGTCTTAACAGCTGTGGGCAAATATCTATCCACAATAATTTGAAATTTTTCATACTCGCCGTGGCTTATCAGCAAAATGACCTCATTATCGGTTAATTTTTTGTCATTTTCCACAAAATTTGTTCCCATGAATACACCAAAATCGTAATTCTTGACCATCATAGATAATAATAACCGATAAGAATTTGATTGTCAAGCATTTTTTAACTGTTGAATATTCCGTATTTTGATAGTATAATATTAAAATAATACAAAAAATTACAAGGATTGACAAATGAAAAAACTTTTTATCATCATTACATCTGCCGTTTTAGGTATAATATTAGCATTATCGGCGGTATTTTTTATTATAAAATCACTTGATAAGGTAGTCGATACCGGTGGTACCGCTTCGCTTACCTCGTCTTTGCCGCAAAGCACAAATTCCTCCACGCAAGAAGACGAAAGCAACCCGCAAGTTTTACCCGACGAAGACCCCGAAGTTAAGCTGTTTTTTAACATTACCGAGCCGAAATCAAAAAATTTTACCACTAAAAGCGCTAGTGTGACCTTTAAAGGCAACAGTAACGTAACCACCGGCGTTTCACTTAACGGCAAACCGATTAAACAGGCACGAAATATCGGCGGCAGCTTTAGCGTGACCGAAAAGCTTGAATACGGCAACAACAAATTTGTATTTTCTGCGGGTGAATTTAGCGAAACCTTTAATATCACCCGAAAATATACCGTGATTAAAAGCTATTCCCCAAAAAGTGCAAGCTACGACGCAGGCAAAAAATTCACAGTTACCGTTACCGCGCGAGAGAACGCAACGGTTACCGCAACCTTCAATGGCAAGAAAATCGACCTAAATCCCAATAACGCTGCCGACGGCTTTGCAAAATTCAAGGGTAGTTTCACCCTGCCCGACGGCAACCTTAAAGACCTAAATCTTGGCAAAATTAAGTTTAAAGCCACTTATAAAAAGCAAAGCGAAACCTATTATTCCCAAAATATAATTTGCAAAAAGGATAAAAAAATTACCGCGTCAAATTCATCGGTCACCCCGAAGGACGACGACTATATAAACGTAGGCTCGGGCATTATTACCGAAATTGTTGCCCCACAGGCCGAAACCTTTAGCGGCAAAGGCAGCAAAGATATTTCTAAACCATATTACAACTATTTACCTAAAGGCACGTTGGATTATGGCTCGGCCGAATATGACACAGTAAAACGTGAAGGCGACACATATAAGCTTATAACCCTTCGCTGCGGTAAGAAGGTTTATAAATACCGCTACGACAAACCGCCCAAAACCAAGGTTACTGTTGCCAAGCAATACGTCGGCACCCTGCCCGATCATAACGAATTAGCGGTAGCAACTTTAGAAGAAAATACCAACAATACAATTTTAATCCTTGACACCCTTTGGAAAGCTCCTTTTGATTTTAAACTAAAAAAGCAAAGCTACAATAGTGACTATACCGTCTCTGACGTAACATACAGCTACGTTGATATAACCTTTAACTACGCCACAAAGTTCGACGGCGAAGTAAAAATTTCAAAAGATAATCCCCTTTTCAAGAAGGCAAAAATCATTAAAAACGATTATGACTACACTTTACGGCTTTATTTGAGAAAACAGGGTGGATTTTACGGCTGGGATGCCTACTATAACAAGCAAAATCAGCTTGTGTTTGAATTTTTACACCCCAAAAAGATAACCCTTTGTGATAACGAATACGGCGCTGATTTAACAGGTGTTCGCATTTTAATCGACGTTGGTCACGGCGGTGCAGACCCCGGTACTGCAAGAAGTACCGTCCGCAAATACTGTGAAGCCAGCCGCAATCTTTACCTTGCAAAGCTTTTGAAAACCGAGCTTGAATCAATAGGAGCTACGGTTTATATGACCCGCGAAAGCGACAAAACCTGCTCTGCCG
>JAZRBQ010000018.1:0-7223 GCA_045635145.1 Acutalibacteraceae bacterium
GGTATCGATTACTATATCGCCAAATACTTCAACAACTTCACCGTTATTCATAAGAACAACTCTATCTTCAACCGAGCGTATTACCCAATTGTTTTCCGGATTATTTTGAGTTTTAAATGCAAGCGAAGTGACAATCAGCAAAATTATTAATAATGCACCTAACATTAGACCTAATACTAAGTATTTTTTATTTAATACCTTTGTCATAAAATACCACCTTTTAAAGTATTTTTGGCAAAATTTATTTCTTTATTCAAAAATTTGTTGGTGTAATGCCTAAAAGCAAGAGTATCACAACAGCAACCATAATTGAATATGGTAAGTATTCTTTTGTTAGATGTATTTTAATTTCGCACGGGTTTAATAGATTGCCGTTTGTGTCAATAATTGTTCTTTGAATTGTGGCAAGTAACGTGTTATTAGAAATGCTTGAAATGGTAACGGTATTTTTACTGCCGATTCCGCAGGTTAAAACCGTGATGTTATTAAGACTGAAATTTTCAAGCGCTCTTGAGTTTTTTTCTTCACAAATTCCAATAATGCCTATAGGTAGTTTTTGCTTTGAAAATTTTGCCGTTTCGTTTAAAAACACAGCAATGCCTTTATCGAGTGTAATTTCGGTTTTTTTATATATACTGACGATTGTAAAATCGCCTTGTCCTTCACTTATTACCTTGTCGGAAATATGGTTGGCACCGTGTTTTTTTAAAATTTCAATTATCTCTTTTTCGTATTTGTTTTGTCGTGTCCCAAAAAGCAAGACCACAATTTATCACCAAAAAATATTATCCCAAATTTTTTGTTGAAAATGCGGGTAAAATATGGTATTATTAATTTGTAATAAATGCCTTATGGCAAATAAATTTGTATGGAGAAAATTTATGAGTATTACTAAAAAATTATTTGGAAAAATGCCTAATGGACAAGAAGTTTATTGTTGGACGATTGCTTGTGATTGCGGTATCTCGGCTGAGATTATTGATTACGGCGCAACACTTCGTTCATTGTTTGTTCCCAATAAGGACGGCGGTAAAACCGACGTTGTTTTGGGGTATGACACATTAGAAGAATATATCAATAACGACGGTTATATCGGCGCTACCGTTGGTCGCTTTGCCAACCGTATTCGCGAAGGTAAATTCACTTTAAACGGCACCGAATACACACTTGCTACTAACGATGGTCCTAACCATTTGCACGGTGGTAACGAAGGCTATGATAAGCGCGTTTGGGAAGCAAAGGAAGAAGACGGCGCTTTAGCTTTCTATCTTTCTTCACCCGACGGTGACGAAGGTTATCCGGGCACTCTTGATATTAAGGTTACTTATGCGCTTAAAAATAAGGGACTTGAAATTACCTATAACGCAGTAAGCGATAAGGATACTATTTTCAACCCCACAAACCATGCATATTTCAACATTGCGGGCGAAGGTTTGGTTAATGACCAATATTTGCTAATCAATGCCGATGAATTTACACCAAACGACCTTAACTGTTTGCCAACAGGCGAAGTTTTGTCGGTTAAAGGTACTTGTATGGACTTTACAGAATATCACGCAATCGGCGAGCGCGCTGACTGTGATGAAGCTTTCGTAAAGCCATATACCGGTTATGACCATAACTATATTTTTAACGGCAAAACACCTGCTTGCGCTGTATATTCCGAAAAGAGCGGTATTCTTATGACTGTAGAAACTACCGAACCTGCCGTTCAATTATATACGGGCAACTGCACTTCGGACAGAAATGGTAAAAACGGTGCAAAATACGGCCGTAGAAGCGCTTTTTGTCTTGAAACACAACATTATCCCGATTGTATAAATCATCCCGAATGGCCCTCTTGTGTGCTTAAGGCTGGGGAAAAATTCAATAGCAAAACAGTTTATAAGTTTGGCATAAAAGATTAATTTGTAAAAATCACTGAATCTTTTAGATTTGGTGATTTTTCTTAACGGTGTTATTATGAAAATTTTTAGCTTTTCTTATTTGCCACAAGAAGCCTTTGAAATTAGAAAAACGGTTTTTATGGATGAACAAGGCTTTGTGGATGAAATGGACGATATTGATTCAAAAGCCACGCATTTTCTTGTTTTTGACGGTGATAATGCGATTGCTACTTGCAGGATTTTTTCTAAAGACGAAGAATTGATTTTAGGAAGATTTGCTGTTTTAAAGGAATATAGAAACAAGGGTATCGGTAGATTATTGTTGTCTTTTGTAGAAGAAACGGCTCTTAAAATGGGCTATAATTCAATTAAACTTCATTCACAAATCAGGGCAAGGGATTTTTATCAAAAATGTGGGTTTGTGCCATTTGGCGAAGTGGAATTGGAAGAAAATTATCCGCATATATGGATGATGAAAGATTTTTAATTAACATATTATTAACCATTATGATGTCGTTTTATTATAAAATGATGGGCAGGTGATAGGTTTGTTTGGGTATATCAAGGTTTCAAAAGGGGAACTTAAAATCAAGGAGTACGAGTTATACAAAGGTGTTTATTGCACTCTTTGCAAGGTTTTGGGTAAAAACTACGGTCTTGTTTCTCGTTTTACTCTTAATTATGATTTTACCTTTTTAACACTTTTGAATATGGCACTGCGGGACGGCTGTGATAAATTTTCGCAAAAGAGTTGCAGCTTTAATCCTTTTAAAAAATGTCAGTTTTGTAATGATGTTACGCCGTTTGAAATGCCTGCCGCCGCGGCTATGATAATGTCTTATTATAAGCTACTCGATAATATCAATGATGAAAAGGGAATTAAAAAATTGGGATTTTTATTATTAAAACCCTTTTTAAAGTCGGCAAACAAAAAGGCAAAGGCGAAATATCCTATTATTGAACAAATCGTGGCCGAATATATTTCTACACAAAACCGTCTTGAAAGCCAAAATTGCCAAAGCATTGATGAAATTGCCGACCCAACTGCTAAAGCTTTATCACAAATTCTAATGCTTTGTAGCGAAGATTCGGCGCAAAAAAGAGTTCTGGAACGTATGGGTTATTGCCTTGGCAGATATATTTACTTGCTTGATGCTTATTGTGACTTGCAAGATGATTTAAAATCAGGTAGTTATAACGTTCTTAAAAACAAACCCGAAGCCGAGATTCGTGAATATATAAAATCACAAATTTATTTTTGCATTAACGAATCGGCAATGGCTTTTGAGTTGTTAGATATTAAAAAATACAAAACCATACTTGGTAACATAATTTATTTGGGGTTGGAAGATACCGCAAAGAAGGAGATTTTAAAATGAAAGACCCTTATGGTGTTTTAGGCGTTGACAAAAACGCAACTGACGAAGAAATTAAGGAAGCGTACCGTAAACTTGCAAGAAAATATCATCCCGATAATTACGGTGATAATCCTCTTGCGGATTTAGCGGAAGAAAAAATGCAGGAAATTAATGCAGCTTATGACGCTATCGTTAATATGCGAAAGGGCAGAAAAACAAGCTCAACAAGCGATTATGAGGCTACTGCTACTGATTTTCCTGAAATTCGCAATTTAATAAGACAGGGTAGAATAGAACAGGCTCTTGAATTGTTGGACGGTGTGCCACCGCATCAAAGAAATGCGGAATGGTATTTCCTAAACGGTACAGTTCTTTATAGACGTGGTTGGTTTGACCAGGCTTATACAAGCTTTACAACCGCTTCGCGTATGGACCCTTCTAATATGGAATATCGAAATGCTGTTAATAATGCCGGCCGTCAGGCTTCGCGTCAGCAAAATAATCCATATCGCACCTATTCGGGCGGAAGCGGTTGTAACGGATGTGATATTTGTCAGGGACTAATTTGTGCTGACTGTTGCTGCGAATGTATGGGCGGCGACCTTATTAGGTGTTGCTGATGAATACAACAAAAAAGGTGACTTTTTGCGCCATTTTGTCGGCTTTGTGTACTGTTATAATGCTGGTTTCATATTTTCCTTATTTAACCTATGCGGTACCTGCTTTGGCAAGCCTTCTTATAATGATAATTGTTATTGAAGCAAAGTGTAAATGGGCGATTTTTTCTTATTTTACGGCGGCAGTTTTAACTTTTTTATTCGCCGAAACCGAAAGTAAAATTTTATTTATAATGTTCTTCGGATTTTATCCAATTGCAAAATCGCTGATTGAAAAAATCAACAACTTATTTATAGAATGGCCTGTAAAATTAGCGCTATTTAATACGTCGGTTTTGGCGGCTTATTATATTCTTACAAAGCTGTTTATGTTGCCGCTAGATGATTTTGGCAGTTTTCAAAAATACGGCACGGCAATTTTGTTAATACTCGCAAATATTGTTTTTGTTTTATACGACATCACCCTTTCAAAATTGGCCGTAACTTATATTCAAAAGTTTCATAAAAGGGTATCAAAGTTCTTGTAAAGGAATATTGTTTTGATTAAAGAAAGTATCTTAAAACGACTAAAAACTGATGATGTTAAGTTGATTTTACTAGAAGAAATTGACTCAACAAATGAGTATTTAAAGGCGTTGGCGCGAAGTGGTGCGTCTGAGAAAACCGTTGTAGTTGCCGAAAGACAAAATAACGGCAAAGGCACTAAAAACCGCACCTTTATTTCCGAAAAAGGCGGGGTGTATTTAAGCCTTTTGATTAAACCGTCACTTACAGGATTTAATGCCACGTCAATTACCCCGATGACCGCGGTTGCAGTAAGTGATGCAATCAACCAAATAAGCGGTAAAAAAACACAAATTAAATGGGTTAATGACGTTTATTTGCAAGGTAAAAAGGTTTGCGGGATTTTGTGTGAATCGCTTATGGATTCATGCGGTAAAATCCCGTATATAATTGTGGGAATAGGTGTTAATTTGTTCAAGCCGAAAGGTGATTTTTCACCCGAAATTCGTCAAATTGCGACGAGTGTATTCGAAGAAGAAAACACCGAAATTAAAGAAGAATTTATAGCAAAATTGATTGATTTGTTTTTCTTTTATTATGCCGATTTGCCAAATAAAACATTTTTACAAAAATACCGCGAAAAAAACATTGTGATTGGCAAAGAAATTGATATTTTGTCATCTGATAATCTTCAAAAGGCAACCGCACTTGAGATAGATGACGACTGTCGTTTGGTGGCTTTGTTGCCCGATAATTCTAAAATAGTTTTGTCTTCGGGTGAAGTTACAATCAGATTATAAAAAAATCCGCAAATGCAAATTGCATCTTGCGGATTTTTGCTTGTTTATATAATCTTCAAATTGTGCATAATATTTAATAATATACTTGATTTTTTTGCCAAATAATAGTATTATATAAAAAGATATATTATAAAGGGATTTTATGCCTAAATTTTAGATTTAGCATTTACATAAAAAATTAAATGGAGGGAATTTATGAGCGAAAAAAACGCTAAAAAAGACGTTAAAAAGAAATCGCAAAAAAAGTTTTCTAAAAAAAATACCGATTCAAAAGCTCATCAAAGCAAAAAGAGTGCATATTATAAACCGAAAAATACTGCATCTAAAAAACCAAAAGAATCTAAAAAACCTTTAAGAATAATTCCGCTTGGCGGTCTTGGCGAAATAGGTAAAAATATTACACTTTATGAATTCGATGGCGAAATGATTCTTGTGGATTGCGGTATGGCTTTCCCCGATGAAGATATGCCGGGTATTGATATCGTAATTCCTGATTTTTCCTTTATTTTAGAAAATAAGGATAAAATTAAAGGCTTGGTTGTGACACACGGTCACGAAGACCATATTGGCGCTATTCCGTATCTTTTGCGTGAATTCAATTTGCCGATTTACGCTACACGGCTTACCATTGGTCTTATTGAAGGAAAGCTTAAAGAACACAAGCTTTTAAGCAGTGCAAATTTGAATACTGTAACACCCGGTCAGGTTTTGAATTTGGGCAAATTCAGTGTCGAATTTATACACGTAAATCACTCAATACCAGATGCGGTGGCATTTGCTATTAAATGCGGCGCGGGTACTGTTGTCCACACGGGTGACTTTAAAATTGATACCACACCAATTGATGATTATGTAATTGATATCGGCCGTTTTGCCGAACTTGGCAAAAAAGGTGTTTTGGCTTTACTTGCTGATTCTACTAACGCCGAAAGACCTGGATATACTTCATCAGAAAAGCTTGTAGGTGGTTCTTTTTCAAACCTATTCAAAAAGGCCGAAGGCAGAAGAATTATTGTTGCTACATTCTCTTCGAATATTCACCGTATTCAGCAAATTATTGACGAAGCGGTACGTTGCGGCCGTAAGGTTGCTATTTCGGGCAGGAGTATGCTAAACGTTGTTAACGTTGCATCTGAGCTTGGCTATTTAAAGGTTCCGCAAAATGTTTTGATTGAGATTGAAGCTATCAAAAATTATACACCCGAACAAATTGTTATTATTACCACGGGCAGTCAAGGCGAACCGCTTTCGGCACTTCACAGAATGGCATTTTCTGACCATCGCCAAGTGGCAATAATGCCGGGCGATATGATTATTATTTCGGCAACACCGATTCCCGGTAACGAAAAGTTTGTTGATAAGGTTATAAACGAACTTATGAAACGTGGAGCCGAGGTTGTATATGAGCGTATGTACGACGTTCACGTTTCGGGTCACGCTTGTCAGGAAGAATTAAAGCTTATGATGAGCATTACGAAACCGAAATATTTTATTCCGCTTCACGGCGAGCAAAAACATTTGATGAAGCACGGAATGTTGGCGGAAGAGATGGGCATACCCCACAAAAACGTTATACTTGGTATAAACGGCGCAGTTATTGAAGTAAGTAAAACTGCTATAAATTGGAATGAAACAGTCCCTGCAGGTCGAGTTTTTGTTGACGGCTTAGGCGTTGGCGACGTTGGAAGCATAGTCCTTCGCGACCGTAAGCATTTGTCAGACAACGGTATTATCGTGGTGACGGTTGCTATTGACAAGGTATCGCGCGAGGTTGTTTCGGGCCCTGATATTGTGTCACGCGGTTTTGTTTATGTTAAGGAATCGGAAGACCTTATGAACGAAATTAACGATGTTGTGTGCGATATTTTGGAACGTTGCTATATTCACAATATTCGCGATTGGGCAACGATAAAGATTAAGATTAAAGACGGTGTTTCACGCTTCTTGTTTACAAGAACAAAAAGAAGCCCGATGGTATTACCCGTTATTATGGAGGTTTAAAAATGAAGGTTATTTTATTACAAGATGTTAAAGGCCATGGCAAAAAGGGTGAACTTT
>JAZRBQ010000019.1:0-6977 GCA_045635145.1 Acutalibacteraceae bacterium
ATATTTACGCTTATAGCGAAAATCCGCCAAGGTTGAAAGGTTACTGTCAGCCTTGAAGATAATATCGCCGCCCTTACCGCCGTCGCCACCGTCAGGTCCGCCTGCGGCTACGTATTTTTCACGGTGAAAAGCAACTGCACCGTCGCCGCCCTTACCGGCCTTTAAGTGTATTTTTGCAATATCAACAAACATTTAAATATCCTCTAAAAACATTTCTTCGTCAAAAAATTGTGGCTCGTTTGCCATAAATTCTTCATAAAGCTCTTTAGCTCTATCAAAATCCACCTTATCGACATAAATCTCCTCCGAAGCAAAGGAGCCGCCGAAAACCACCCTCATCGTGTCTTCCTCAGAATCAGAATAAGGGATTTTATTATCGGTTAGTACGTCCTTAAAAATTTCAGCCGAAACCAAATCTTCAAAGGTTGCAAGTAAAACAGGCTCAATCGTCCTTTCTACCTTTACTTCTTCGTTTTCTTCGGCAATTACTTCCTCTTGTGTAAGCATTGCACCGCAAATTGGGCAAAGCTCAGCATCATCTTCACAAAGCTGATTACATACGTGACAATTTTTCATATCATTTTCCTCCTAAAAGAAAAAACAAATCCGAATGCGGTTAAGCATCCGGATTTTTTTGAATTATTGCTCAACAGCGTAAATACTAACCTGTTTGCGATCTCTGCCTAATCTTTCAAATTTAACCTTACCGTCGATAAGGGCAAATAAAGTATCGTCAGAGCCGCGGCCTACGTTATTGCCTGCGTGGATGTGTGTACCTCTTTGGCGAACAAGAATGTTACCAGCCAAAACAAATTGACCGTCAGCACGCTTTACACCAAGACGCTTGGACTCACTGTCACGGCCGTTCTTTGTAGAACCAACACCCTTTTTATGAGCGAATAACTGAATGTTAATCTTTAACATTTTTTGCACCTCCAAAAATCTTAATATTGTTGCTATATTGTGTGGCAAGTTCGGTTAAGTGAAGCTTTAAACCTTCAAGCACTACCCTGCTTTCTTTTGACGGATTTTCACACTTTACTACCATTAAAGCGTCGTCCACAACGGCATCTGCCTTGTCGCCGATAACTTCGGTAATAGTGTTAGCCGCCATAAAAGCCGCGCTTGAAACCGCTGCACAAACTATTTTGCCAGCACTGTCGTCACAATTGCGTGAACTGTGACCGCTGATTTCAAAGCCGTAAAGACCTTTATTATCAGCCAAGAATTTTACACCTGTCATACTAATTAGCCAATTTCAGTAATTTGTACTTTGGTGTAGGGTTGTCTGTGGCCCATCTTACGAGCGCAACCCTTTTTAGGCTTGTAAGTGAAGACAGTAATCTTCTTACCCTTGCCGTTCTTTAATACGGTGCCTTTTACGAAAGCATCCTTAACGTAGGGCTTACCAACCTTTAAAGTTCTGTTGTTTACAGCAACAACCTTGTCGAAGGTAACTTCTTCGTCAACTTGTGCATTAAGCTTTTCGATGTAGATTACATCGCCGTTTTGAACACGGTATTGCTTACCACCAGTTTCAATAATTGCGTACATTTTTTTCACCTGCTTATTTTCAGTCTCGCTACAGAAGGCGTGTGCAAAAAGGGCACAACTTAAAAAGCCCACAATATGCGGCTTAACCATTCTACCACAAGGTTCGCCCTTTGTCAAGCAAAAAAATTGCCTTTTTTAGCGGGTTTTTAATTGACAGATATATATTAAATATAGTATAATTTAATGAATAAATTTGGAGATGACGAAAATGGTAGAAAAAAGTATTAAAAAATTAATTTGTTACGGTCTTGATTGCGGTCTTTTTGAAAAGCGCGACCAAATCTTTGTAACCAACCGTATTTTAGAAATTTTAAATATCGACGAGTTCGACTGTGAAGAAAACTTTGAAAATGTCGATTTAGAACAAACTTTGAAAGAACTTTTAGATTTTGCTTGCGAAAAAGGTCTTATCGACGATAATATTACCGAACGCGACTTGTTCGACACCAAGCTTATGTCGGCTATGATGCCCAGACCCAGCGAAGTTACAAACAAGTTTTGGGAATTATATAAAGACTCCCCCAAAACCGCTACCGACTGGTACTATGATTTAAGCCAGAATAGTGACTACATACGCCGTTACCGTATTGCCAAAGACGTTAAGTGGGTAACCGCTACCGAATACGGCGACCTTGATATTACAATCAACCTTTCTAAACCCGAAAAGGACCCCAAGGCTATTGCCGCCGCTAAGAATGCTAAACAGGCAGGCTACCCCAAGTGTATGCTTTGCCGTGAGTGTGAAGGTTATGCAGGTCGCATCAACTTCCCCGCCCGTCAGAACCACCGTGTTATTCCGATAACCATTAACAACACCGACTGGTGTATGCAATATTCGCCTTACGTTTATTATAACGAACATTGTATTGTCTTTAATTCACAACACACCCCAATGGCTATCAATACCGCCACTTTCAAAAAATTGCTCGACTTTGTTAAGCAATTCCCCCACTATTTTGTAGGTTCTAATGCCGATTTACCCATCGTTGGCGGTTCGATTTTAAGCCACGACCATTTCCAAGGCGGTAACTACACCTTTGCAATGGCAAAAGCACCGATTGAAACCGAATTATCGTTTGACGGTTTTTCAGATATTAAAGCAGGTATTGTAAAATGGCCTATGTCGGTTATCCGTCTTGCTTGTGCTGATACTGACAGACTAATTGAACTTGCTGATAAAATTTTATCCGCTTGGCGCGGTTACACCGATGAATCGGCTTTCGTTTTTGCCGAAACCGACGGTGAACCCCACAATACAATAACACCTATTGCCCGTAAAAATAATGATATGTTTGAATTAGATTTAGTTCTTCGCAACAACATCACCACCGAAGAACATCCTATGGGTGTGTACCATCCCCACGCTGAATTACACCACATCAAGAAAGAAAACATCGGTCTTATCGAAGTTATGGGTCTTGCAGTATTACCCGCTCGCCTTAAAAATGAAATGGCGCTTCTTAAAACCGCTATTTTAGAAAATAAGGATATCCGTGCTGACGAAACTTTAGAAAAGCACGCCGACTGGACAGACGAAATCAAGGCGAAATACACCGATATTAATGCTGACAATATTGATAAAATCATTGAAGATGAAATCGGTATCGTATTCGCAAAGGTACTCTCACACGCAGGTGTGTTTAAGAATACCGAAGATTTCTTACGTTTCACAAAGGCGGTTAAATAATGTTTTCAACCGTCTTTTCTCAGGTGTTTGTCCTTTTTATACTGATTTTTTTAGGTGTTATCTTTGCAAAAACCAAGCTTTTGAAGGACAGCGATGTTAAAGCTATTACAGATTTGGTACTTTACACCGTAACACCCTGCGTTATTATAAAAGCCTTTGTGCGCGAATTTAATAAGTCGCTTTTTAAAAACCTTATAGTCAGTTTTATTTGTGTTTTTGTGGCACATATCGTCTTTATTTTGGTTGCAAAGCTTTTGCTTCACAGTAAAGAGATTAATCGCCAAAAGGTTTTGCAGTTTGGTATGATTTTTTCTAACTGCGGTTATATGTCTATTCCGCTTTTACAGGCAATCTTAGGGGACGACGGCGTTTTCTACGGCTCAACCTATATTGCGGTGTTCCAACTCTTTATCTGGAGTTACGGCGTTACACTTATGGGCGGTAAGGAATTTATTACCCCTAAAAAACTAATAATAAATCCGGGGCTTATCGGCTTTACTGTTGCGCTTATTATATTCATTTTGCAAATCCCCGTGCCTGACGTAATATTCCAGCCGATTTCATATTTGGCATCCCTTAACACACCCCTTCCTATGATAATTATCGGCTACCATTTGGCAAACAGTAACGTTTTAAAGGGCATTAAGGACTGGAATTTGCTATTCGCATCTTTCTTAAAGTTAGTTGTATTACCGCTGATTACAGTCTTTGGTTTTTACCTTTGTGGTCTTAAGGGTACGCTACCAATGGCGCTTACAATCTGCGCCAGCGCACCTACCGCGGCAATAACCACAATGTTTTCAACCAAATTCTCGCGTGATACCTCCCTTTCGGTTACAATGGTGTCACTCACTACCTTGTTATCCATTATAACAATGCCATTAATCGTTACTTTAGCACAATATCTACTAAAAGGTTAAATTATGCAAAAGATAAATTACGTAAAAGAACCGACCGATTTACAATGCGGACAGGCCGTACTTTCGATGCTTACAGGCAAAAGTGTTGACGAAATCGTGAGCCTTTTAAATAACGAGCGTGAAACAACTTTAAAGGAAATGTTTTATACCTTAGATTATTATGGTATTTCTTATGAAAAAACTCGAAAAGAGGTAAAAAACAAATCCGAATTACCGAAAATCGCAATTCTAAGCCTTGAAACCCCACGTTGTTGGCATTGGTCACTTTATTTTGACGGTTTATTTTACGACCCTGAACACGGGGTACTTAACGACTTCCCAAAAGCCAAACGAAAATACTTTTGGGAAATAAAGGAGAATATATGTTAGAACTTAAAAACATCTCGTTTTCGGCTGAAAACGAAGACGGAGTAAAACAAATACTAAAAAATGTTAATTTAAAAATAGATGAAGGCTTTGTAGTAATCACAGGCCCTAACGGTGGCGGTAAATCCACACTTGCTAAAATCATTGCAGGTATAATCACCCCAACCGAAGGTCAGATTTTGCTTGACGGCGAAGATATTACAAATCTTTCAATTACCGAACGTGCTAAAAAAGGCATTAGTTTTGCCTTTCAACAGCCTGTTCGCTTTAAGGGTATTACAGTACACGACCTTATAAGCCTTGCAGCAGGCAAGCCTATAAGCGTGAACGACGCTTGCGCTTATCTTTCACAGGTGGGTTTGTGCGCAAGGGACTACATCAACCGCGAAGTCAACGCTTCCCTTTCGGGCGGCGAGTTAAAACGAATCGAAATCGCAACCGTTTTAGCCCGCGGCACAAAGGTATCTTTATTTGACGAACCCGAAGCCGGTATCGACCTTTGGAGCTTTAACAACCTTATTAAAGTGTTTGAAAAAATGCACGATACCCTTGGCGGTTCGATTATGATAATATCCCACCAAGAAAGAATTTTAAATATTGCAGACAAGATTATAGTTGTTGCAAACGGCACCGTAAAGGAAGAAGGCAAAAAGGAAGACATTCTCCCAACCCTTTTAGGCAAGGCAGATATTGCCTGCAAGGTGCTTACTGCAAACTGTGAGGAATAATATATGAACAATTACGAATTAGACCTACTTAAAATGATTGCCGATATTGACGGCACCCCTGCGGGCGCTTTTAATATCCGTGCAAATGGTGCGCTTGCTTCCCGCAACGTTACCGAAAATATAAATATCCGTGAAAAAGCCGACGGCAACGGAATTGAAATTATTATTAAACCAAACACCAAAAACGAAAAGGTGCATATCCCTGTTATTATAAGCGAATCAGGTCTTACCGAGCTTGTTTACAACGATTTTATTATCGGCGAAAACAGCGACGTTGAAATCGTGGCAGGCTGCGGTATTCACAACTGCGGTAGCGAAGAATCCCGCCACGACGGTATTCACTCATTTTTCGTTGGCAAAAATGCAAAGGTTAAATACGTTGAACGCCACGTTGGTACAGGTGACGGCACGGGCGAACAGAATATGAACCCCACCACCGTTATCAACATTGCCGAAGGCGGTTATATGGAAATGGAAACCACTCAAATTGAGGGTATCGATTCCACCAAGCGTGTAACCACCGCAAGACTCGATAAGGACGCAACCCTTATCGTTCACGAAAAGCTTATGACACACGGTAAGCAATATGCCGAAACCGACTTTACGGTTGATATGGACGGCGAAAATTCGAGCGCGAATATTGTTTCCCGCTCGGTTGCTAAGGATGAATCAAGTCAACTTTTCTTATCCACCATTAACGGTAATAATATTTGTAACGGCCACACCGAATGTGACGCTATTATTATGGATAAAGCGCACGTTTCGGCTGTGCCTAAAATCACCGCAAACCATATTGATGCTTCCCTTATTCACGAAGCGGCAATCGGTAAAATCGCGGGCGAGCAGTTAATTAAATTAATGACCTTAGGCCTTACCGCCGAAGAAGCCGAAGAACAAATCGTAAACGGATTTTTGAAATAACTAAAAGCGGAGTGGGTTTCCACTCCGCTTTTACTATGTGCATTAAATGGTATTTAAGCCTGCGCAGAATACACTCTGTTTTGTAAATTTCTAAACTCTTCTTTGTCTCTCATAAAATCGAAACAACTATCTTTTAGATTGTATAATAATTGTTCTTTAAATGTTTTATCCGTATTCGTGAGTATATTTTTGGGATTCCAAGTTATGAGATTAAAAAACAAAGCTTCATATTTCTGCTCACCTAAAGACATAGCATCATCGCAATCTCTCGCATATTTTTCTGCAAGTAATAAATATTCAAAAACTTTATCAGGGAGATTTTTCTCGCAATAAAATCTTGCTATGATAAAATGATACAAGTAGAGTTGACCACTATACAACACTTCTTTTTCATTGTCACCAAGCATCATTTTATTAAGCTGTATGGCAGTTTTTAGAATTTCAATTCGTTCATCCGCTGTAAATCCTTGGCTTAAATCACTTTCCCAAGTCATTAAATAAAGGATACTTGAACAAAAATGAATCATAAATCTTAAATTGCTTTGTTCCTGTTTTAAACGCTCTGTTCCCGAATAAATATGGCTAAGTAACATTTCTTTAGAGAGAAGCATATTTGGCATATTTTCAGCAAGACTTATCGCATCTTTTTTTCTATCAACAATAGGATAGTTATAGCACAATATTTGTATAGCGCTGTGTCTTATGGTATCTACCGTGCAATCTTCTAAAATTCTTTCGCACAAGCTTATTGCTTCTTCAATAAATTTATGTTCTTTACTATATTCTTGTTGTTCGTTTGTA
>JAZRBQ010000020.1:0-3901 GCA_045635145.1 Acutalibacteraceae bacterium
CGTTAAGGTTCCTAAGGTAAAAGGTTAATTAATCGAAAGGATTACTCATTTTATGACTTTAAGAGGGCTGATGGTACTAATACTTGAATTGATTTTTATAATTTTGGCTTTTGGTACCGATTTTAAAAACTTTTTAATAATCGCATTATGCCTGGGTGGGTTATTAATCTTTTCCTTTGTTTCACTTGCCTTAACTTCGCTTACTTTGGGTGCAAGTTCTAGTATTGACAGTAATGTTGGAATAAGAGGGGACAAGGTTAGGTATATTTTTAATATCCGCGGTCTTTTGTTTTTGCCTGTGGCGATTTACTTTTTTGTTCAATCGCCCGACGTAACTTTGAAATTTCGTCGTAAAAACCGCCATTCTTTTATGCTTTTACCAACAATTTGGGTTAGCCGCAAATTTCGTTTTGAAATGCCCTGTACCCACATTGGCAAATGGGAAGTCGGCGTTAAGAAAATAAGAATTGAAGATTTATTTGGTTTTTTTGCCTTACCGATTCTTTGGTGTAACAAAAAGTCGGTTTTGAAAAAGATTAAGGTGGCGCCGCAAATACATAATCTTGCTGATTTTGACGAGCGTGATACCCTTGGCGGATATGGTAATACTAATATTTTAAATTCTGAAAACGGTGAGCTTTTGGGTGATGCGCGTCCTTATCGTGAGGGCGATAGCTTTAGGCAAATCAACTGGAAAATGAGCGCCCGCACAAAACAATTACATTCGCGTATGTACGAAACCCCGCAAGAGCCGAACGTGAGCATTGTTATGGACTGCTGTGCCTTTGGCGAGCAAAAGGATGATATTGTTGATATTTCTTGTGAAACGGCGATTGCGCTTGCCAAGTATTTTACAGACCTTGATACTAATGTTAGGGTTGTTTTCGCGCGTTGCGGCGAAGAAATGTCGAAACAAAGCTTTGATTTGTTTGACAGCGGCGATATTTATAAGATATATGACAGTTTTTCAAACAAACTTTTTACAAAAAATAACGATTCGTTTGAATTATCTTATTTAGAAGGATTACAGGTTTTAGAATATAATAAGGTTTTTCTTATAACTGCAAATCCTTCTGATGAATTAATTAATACCTTTTCTGATATTAACAAATTGGGAAGGGTAGCGTGTTGTATTTTACCTTGTGGCGATACCACATTTGATGTGGTTAATACGGCTTATGGCGGTGGCGGTGCCGTGCGTCTTTCGGTTGCTTCAACCGACCAAATTATTAAAAGGGTTGGTGAAGTGGTATGATTAAGGTGTTGAAGGATAAGCTTTTCAAAAGATACCCCGAAACCATGCTTGAATTTATATCGGGTGTAATTAGTTGTTGGCTTATAACGGCAGCTACGGGTATTATTCTTAATTCCTTTTTCGTTATTGAAGTTGGGGTTATGACAATTATAAGTCAAACCTTTATTTTCACCATTTTGGTTGCTTTGCTTAGCCGTCGTTGGTGGATACCGCTTATAGCGTTAGGCTCTGTCGCAACCATTGTGATTTTGTTGGCGCTTTTTAATACAAATGCACAGTTTGTTTTAAAGGCATTGTGGGATTTTGTTAAATGGTGGGCAGCACAACTGCCAACCGACTCACAATGGCATTCGTTTATCGGCTTTTATTTAGTGCATACCTTTGTAAACCTTGGTATTACAATATTCTACTTTGCGCTTTTTCGTTTAACCCGTAAATCGTGGGTATTGGTTTTATTAGCGCTAGGTGTGCTTGTATTGGCCTATGTTTTTGGATATACCGATTACAGTATTTGGGCAATACCGTTTTTGATTGCGGGAATTTTCCCCTTTATTGCAAGTGAAAAATTCCGTAATAGGCGCCTTCCAAACTTTAAAACTGTTTTTGGTTTGTTGGGTGAAAAATGGTTATTGGCAACTATTGCTACTGTGGTTTGCTTTGTTATTGGTTTTTCTTCGGCTGTTGTTGCTTTCGGTATGGGCGAAGATGTTCGTACCCGTTATTTTACCGACGTTGTGTCAGATATTCAAACCGTTACCAAACTTTACACTGAGGAACAAAAGGCGTTGCAGGTTTCGCTTTATGAATTGGGCTTGGCAAGGGACCGCGACTTTGTTGGCGGTAGTGTTAGAAAACCGCCATCGGCAACACTTGCTTATACCGATTTAACCGAACCTGCCTTGGTTAAAATCGCCGCTTACGATACTTTTGACGGCTATAACTGGCAAAATACCTGTGATAACGCCTACCGTATAAACGGTCCTTGGAAGGAACAGGAAGAGAATTATCTTGCTTCAAGGCTTGTAAATGATGAGTATCTTACAAAATTTGCTGAATCTTCGGGATATAAGAAAACAGTCAACGTTTTTATGACACGTGATAGTAATTTTTTCCCGATAATTGGTCAGGCGTATAATTTTAAGGAACTTACACCTAACAGAAATCAACTTCTTTTCGATAAAAACGGTCGTTTGATATCCTACTATGGTCAGTTAGAAGCTTTTTCGTACAGCTTTGATACTATTATTTATGATAGTAAGGATACTATCTTAAAGGAACAAATGAAGTATATTATTCCGATTTATAATAATACGACCGACCCGCTTTATAAGGTTGACAGCAATTTTTACAAGCTTTATACAAAGCCATATGAAAATCAATCAAAAAAGGTTGATAGCATAGTTGCTTCTATGGGCTTTGACGTTCAAAATTATTATGATAAGGCTTATGAGATTTGTGAATTGTTTTCAGAAAAAAACGGATTTAAGTATAACGATTATCCGCCCGAATTTAAAAAGGGAGAAAATATTGTAGATAAGCTTTTTGAAACAAAGCAAGGGCATTGCGTTTATTATGCAACCGCTATGATTTCTTTAACACGCGCAGCGGGAATACCTTCAAGACTTGCGGCAGGCTATATTACCGTTCATTCAGATGCTGCAAATGGTCAAGTAGTTGACCGCGCAAACCCTTATGCGTGGGTTGAATGTTATATTCCGCATATCGGTTGGGTGAGCTTTGACCCCACACCGAAACGTGCGGCACGCCCTGTGGGACATCCTGGTTTTTCGGGCGCATTTCCGAACGATTTAGATGTTAACTATCTTGAAGATACCGAGCTTCAAACACCCGGTACGGCACTTGAATGGGATGGCGGCCCCGACGTTACAGAAATTGTTATTATTCCGTTAGTTTCGCTATTGGTAGCGGCTATAATATTCAACACTATTTTCTCAAGTAGTTTTTACCGTATTAAAGCCGTTAGAAAACGCTTTAAGGACACAAGAGAGCAATTAAGATTTTATTATCTTGATATACTGCGACAGTTCTTCTGGCTTGGATTCCCGCTTAAAAAGGGAGAAACCATTACCGAATTAACGGCTCGAGTATGTGCTTATATTAGCGATAATTATGCAAAACAAATCGCCCGCGATATTGATAATATTGAAAAATTGCAGTGTGGCGAAGGGGAAGTGCTTCAAGCGCATAGCCAAAGCATAAATGAAGCGCGTAAGACTTTAGAGTTGGCGTTGGCGCGTAAGAATCTTGATTCTATTGGCATTATTACCGATGCTATTGAGATAATGGAACAAACTTATTATGGCAATCTTGTTCCGACCGACAGTCAAATACAGGTTGTTTTTGATGCGCACTTAGCACTCGAAAAGGAATTAAGGAATAAAAATAATTCTTTAACCTATACAATTAAAAGGCGCTTGTTGTTGCCGATATTTAACCCTTCGTTTAAGAAGAAGGTAAAACTAAAAAGAAGTAAGGGGAATTTTTAAATGGCAAAAATCGAATGTTTAGAAGCAATAAGAGAGAATATAAAAAAGGTAATAGTAGGTAAGGATGAAGTAATAGATTTGTTGCTTGTGTCCTTAATATGCTCAGGCCATATTATAATCGAAGACCTACCGGGTCTTG
>JAZRBQ010000021.1:0-4608 GCA_045635145.1 Acutalibacteraceae bacterium
TATGCTTCGTCCTGTTATATAGGACGGGGCTTATTTTATTTTTTGGAGGTTTTTTAATGAAAACGCAACTCGAAGCTATACGTAACCAAGCCAAAGCAGCTATCGAAGCTGCCGCTAATTCGGCTGAAATTGAAGCTTTACGTGTAAAATACTTAGGCAAAAAGGGTGAACTTACCGCTATATTAAAGCAAATGGGCGGACTTTCTCCCGAAGAACGTCCCATTATGGGTCAACTTGTAAACCAAGCTAAAGCTGAGGTTGAAGCTTTAATCGCTGACAAGAGCGAACAAATGAAGAAACTAGCTTTAGAACAAAAATTAAAGGATGAAACCATCGACATTACCTTGCCTGCTAAAGAAATCAAAAAAGGCAAGCTTCACCCTTTAAACACCGTTTTAAACGATATGATTGATATTTTCACTTCAATGGGCTTCGACGTAGTTGACGGTCCCGAAGTTGAAACCGACCATTACAACTTTGAATGCTTGAACGTTCCTGCAGACCACCCCGCACGCGATATGCAGGATACCTTCTATTTAGCTGAAAATCTTTTGCTTCGCACACAAACTTCAGCAGCCCAAATCAGAACAATGGAAAATCGCAAGCCGCCTATCCGCGTTATTTGCCCCGGTAGAGTATTCCGTGCTGACGAAGTTGACGCTACCCACTCGCCTGTGTTCCACCAAATTGAAGGTCTTGTAGTTGACAAGGGTATCACTATGTGTGACCTTAAGGGCGTTTTAGAAGAATTTGCACGCGAAATCTACGGCAAGGACACCGCTGTTAAGTTCCGCCCTTCATTCTTCCCCTTTACCGAACCTTCGGTTGAAGTTGTCGTTACCTGCTCTGAATGTGGCGGTAAGGGTTGCCGCGTATGTAAAGGCAGCGGCTGGATTGAAATTTTAGGCGCAGGTATGGTACACCCCAACGTACTCCGTAGCTGTGGTATTGACCCTGAAGAATATTCAGGCTTTGCTTTTGGTATCGGCCTTGACCGTTTAACCACCACCCGCTATAAAATAAGCGATATTCGTCTTTTATTTGAAAACGACAAGCGCTTTTTAGACCAGTTTTAAGGAGTAGGTAAATATGAAAATTTCACTTAATACTTTAAAATATTACGTTGATATAAACGTTCCTGTAGAAGAACTTTGCGATAAAATGGTTATGGCAGGCTTCGAAGTTGAAAGCATTGAAAAAGAAGGCGAAAATCTTCAAAACGTAGTTGTAGCACGTATTGAAAAAATCGCTCCTCACGAAGATAGCGACCATTTGCAAATCTGCCAAATGAATATTGGTAAGGATGAATTAGTCCAAATCGTAACAGGCGCACAAAACGTTGCCGAAGGCGATTTAGTTCCCGCCGCTTTAGATAACAGCTACCTTCCCAATGGTATGCACATTGTAAAGGGTAAGCTTCGCGGCGTAGAATCCAACGGTATGCTTTGCTCAGGCGAAGAACTTTGCATTACCGAAGCCGATTACGAAGGTGCATCGGTAAACGGTATTTTAATCTTAAAAAACACCGAAGTTATCGGTACCGATATGCGCGACGTTTTAGGTCTTAATGATTACATTATCGACTTTAAAATTACCGCAAACCGCCCTGACTGTAACTGCTTCTTGGGTGTTGCTAAAGAAATCAGCGTGGTTTTGGGCACAAAGTTTAAAGCTCCCGTTCCCGAATACAAAACCATTGGCGGCGATATTAAGGATTACATTGACGTACAAGTTGAAAACTACGATTTATGCCCCCGTTACATCGGCAGAGTAGTTAAAAACCTTAGAATTAAGGAAAGCCCTGCTTGGATGCAAAAGTCCATTACCGCTTCGGGTATGCGCCCTATTAACAACATTGTTGACATTACAAACTTTGTAATGCTCGAAACAGGTCAACCCATGCATGCATTCAACTACAATGATTTAAGCGGTAAGAAAATTATTGTAAGAACCGCAAAAGACGGCGAAAGCATCACTACTATAGATGGCAAAGAGCATAATCTTAATACATCTATGCTCGTTATTGCCGATGGCGAAAAGCCTTCCTGCCTTGCAGGTATTATGGGCGGTAAAGAAAGCGAAATCGAAGCTGATACTACCGATTTGTTCTTAGAATCGGCTAAATTCCGCCGTGACAACGTTCGTCACACAGGCAGAACTTTAGGTATTCGTACCGAATCAAGTGGCCGCTTTGAAAAAGGCATTGATATTGTGAACGTAGAATATGCAATGGAACGCGCTTTACAGCTTATTTCCGACCTTGATGCAGGTGATATTATCGACGGTGTTATCGACCGCAATAACGGTTTGCCCGAAGAACGCATTTTAAAGGTTACTACCGATAGCATTATCGAGCTTTTGGGCGTAGATATCCCCACCGACCGCATTGTTGAAATTTTAAATTCGTTAGAACTTCCCACAACAATCGAAGGTAATATGCTCACAACAAAGGTTCCCTCTATCCGTGACGACATTGAAGGCAGAGCTGATTTAGCCGAAGAAGTTATGCGTATTTACGGCTACGACCATATTGTAGGTACTAAGATGAAGGGCGCGGTTGTTCGCGGTACTAAGTTACCCGAAAGAATCAAGACTGATAAAATCAAGGCATTGATGAACGGCGCAGGTGCATTTGAAATTGCTACCTATTCATTTATCGCAAGCAAGGCTATTGATACACTCTTGCTCGACGAAAACGACGAAAGACGCAACCAAATCAAGATTATCAACCCCTTAGGCGACGAATATTCTACAATGAGAACTCAGCTTACAACCAGTATGCTTACCGTTCTTGCTACAAATATTAACAAAAAAATTCCCGAAGGCAGATTCTTTGAAATCAGCAAGCGCTTTATTCCAAAGACTCTCCCCCTCACAGAACAACCGCTCGAAATACCGACTATGTCTATCGGTATTTACGGCAAAGACGAAGATTTCTTCACACTTAAGGGTCTTATCGAAGCAATTTGCGCTACTTTAGGTGGTCATACTCAGTACGAAAGAAGTAGTGAACCCTATCTCCACCCCGGCAGACAGGCACTTGTTAAGGCTAACAATAAGGACTGTGCCGTATTCGGTCAACTTCACCCCACCGTTGCCGAAACTTACGGTATTGACTGCCCTGTTTTCGTGGCTGAAATCAAGCTTGACGTGTTGCTTGAAATCAACAAGCGCAAGACCGTTTACAAGCCACTCCCCAAATTCCCCGCTGTTGAACGTGACTTTGCAGTATTAGTTGACAAAGAAATCCCCGTAGGCACACTTGAAAAAGCAATTCAGGGTGGTGCAGGCAGATTGCTCGAAAAGATTGAATTATTCGACATCTACGAAGGTGCACAAATCCCCGCAGGTAAAAAGAGTGTGGCGTTTAGCGTATATCTCCGCTCGGCTGACAGCACCCTTACCGATAAGGAAATCGAAGATATCAGCTCTAAAATTATTAAGAAGCTTGAATTAGTTGGTGCCGAGCTTAGAAAATAATGCTTGAATTTTTCGGCGATATGTTATACTATAATTAAAAAGGAACAAACTATTTGTGTTTAAAGAGGTGTTATTTATGAATGATAAGACAATGACCTTTTCGGTTGGTGACCAAACCGAACAACAAATCCGTATGATTCTTGTCAGCGTTTATGATGCGCTTAAGGAAAAAGGCTATAACCCCATAAATCAAATTGTAGGTTATATCTTGTCGGAAGACCCGACCTATATTACCACACATAATAACGCCCGCCACCTTATCCGCAAGATTGACCGCGACACACTTTTGCAGTCACTTGTGAAGTATTACATTTCGAACTAACAAAAAACTCCGCTTTTAAGAGCGGAGTTTTTTTATTGCAAATTTATTTTAAAACTTTTTTAAGGAACTTACCTGTATATGATTTGTCACATTGCGCCACCTTTTCGGGTGTGCCTGTGCAAACCACAGTACCGCCCTTATCGCCACCTTCGGGACCTAAATCTATAATATGGTCGGCAGTTTTGATAACGTCAAGGTTATGCTCAATTACAAGCACGGTGTTACCTGCATCTACAAAACGCTGTAACACTTCGATAAGTTTATGCACGTCGGCAGTATGAAGACCTGTTGTTGGCTCATCTAAAATATAAATGGTCTTCCCTGTGCTACGCTTTGAAAGTTCAGTCGCCAATTTTACACGCTGTGCTTCGCCGCCCGAAAGGGTTGTAGCCGGCTGACCGATTTTGATATAACCTAATCCCACATCGTAAAGGGTTTTCAATTTGCGATGAATTTTAGGTATGCTTTCAAAGAAGTACATACCTTCTTCTACCGTCATTTCGAGCACGTCGAAAATGCTTTTGCCCTTATATTTAACGCTCAAGGTTTCACGGTTGTAACGGCTACCGCCACATACTTCACAAGGAACGTAAATATCGGGTAAAAAGTGCATTTCAATCTTCAAAATGCCGTCACCCTGACAGGCTTCACAACGACCGCCCTTAACGTTAAAGGAAAAACGGCCCGCATTATATCCGTGCATTTTGGCATCCTTAGTGGAAGCAAAAAGTTCACGAATATCCCCAAATACACCTGTGTAAGTTGCAGGGTTTGAGCGTGGTGTTCTGCCAATCGGCGCTTGGTCG